>NZ_JBQCUZ010000005.1:0-220282 GCF_051962755.1 Neisseria sp. P0008.S004 | reverse complement strand
AAGAAGGTGCTCATGAGAAATCCCCTAAATGTCTTGGTGGGAATTTAGGGGATTTTGGGGAATTTTGCAAAGGTCTCCGCCTGTTAGCCGGGTGTGCCCGCCTACTTGCACATCAAAGCCATCATCACCCGCAAACAATCCGCTTTGTTCGCTCACGCTGCGGTGTTCGGCGTTGATTTTGCTTTGGCTGTAATCGCCTGAGGCGGATGCGCCATAGCCTACGGTTACTTGGGCGCTGATGTTTTGTTGGCGGCTGCGGTAGTCGGCGGTGTCTTGTAGGCTTTCTATATTGAAGTTGGCGGCGCGTACGGTGATGCCTTTGCCTGTTACTTGTGCGCCTTTGATGTTGGTGTTGCCACCGCTCACAATAACGGTGGGACTGCCTGCGCTGCCGACATGGCTGTGGCGGTAGGTGGTTTGTTCGGCACAGGTTAAAACCATATCGGCAGATTATTTCAGGCTGCGTAAACTGCTGGATAGACGCATTTATGAGCTATGTGCCAAACATTTCGGGAAGCAAAATGAATGGCACATTTCTCTGGAAATACTGCATAGAAAATCGGGCAGCATGGCAACGCTGCGCCGTTTTAGGCAGGCGATTAAGGAGTTGGTAGCCAGCAATGATTTACCCGATTACCGACTGACTTATGATGATAAGAAAGATATGTTGAAAGTGCGAAATCGGGATTTGTCTAAATTTCTCAAAAAATCACCATAGGCAGCCTGAAAGCATAAATTGAGGTTTTTCAAGCTGCCTAAATGTGTTTTTTAAAGCACCTATTTTTTATGGGTTGTAAATAATGCTGCACGTCCTTTATAAAAATCCAAGTTAAACAAATCAATATTAAAATGTTTGCAATATTCAGCAACCATATCAACCGTTAATCGCTCCTTTTTGATTCTTTTTTCATAGCTAGCTAAGTTCTCAAATTCAAAAGGTTTTCCGCTTTGTTCAAAAGTTGTTTTACTGGTTTCTTTATGCACCATAATCGTTCTACTTTCTACTGCATATTCTGAGATTTTATTTGCACCATTTCGCCAATGAAACATTACCGCACCAAATTCATCTTTCTTAAAATCTGGAGAAAGATATAAGCTGATATTCTGTATCCCCCATGTTTCGGATAGATAACTAGGTTGGCTAAATACGTCTGTACCACGATATCCATTTTCCATATATAAGCACCATTCAGAAGCAGTCTCTAAAATAATATATTTATTGGGGTATCTCTGCGCAAAAGGTTCCAACATTTTAATTTTATCCGACAAACTTAATTCATCAGATACTTTTTGATGATGTACCGTCCACCCCCATATTAGACCAAGCTCTTGCAATCTTTGCTCAAAGCGTAACACCATCTCATTAAATGGAATTTTAAAGAAACACAAATGAGTGGTATGAGGTTTATGATCTTGTAAAAAAAACTGTGGGTTATTCATAATCAATCTAACGTCCTTAAAATAACAATAGCATCTTTATCATTGCTGAATATTCTATCTGCGTGTGGTATTCCGCGCGATGAAGTGCTTCGATCGTACTCAATATACACTCTTTTACCTGATGGAAGCGTTGCTTGCAAGTCTGGGCGGCATATTCCTACGCGACAAAAATTTCCATACTACTAATCTACGTCAGCCCCAAAAACAAAGATTTGTTTTTTTCATTCAACATATCTATCCTAAATATACCATCGCTCCATTTAAATCCATCTTCAAAAATCCATTCTAAATATACTCTTAAATTAGAACGTGCATTATCACTTTTGCATAATGGAAATAAACCATACAAAAAATCAAATGCCTCATTACATGATTTAATTGAAAAATATTGCGATTCATCCGAAAGCATGGAAACAAAAGATTCGCTTTCATATTCGACAATCATAATTTTTACTAGAGTAAAAAAATCATTCTTACTTATTATGTTATTAATAGAACAGATCCAATAATAATCGGTTAATGTTAAATCTAAATCCTCATAAGGATGTTCCCCAAAAGAACTGGTTTTTTGAAATTCGGCATATTTAAACCTGTTATATTCAACAATTTTTTCTCTATCAATTTCAATATCATAAGGAAAAACGAATATAAGCTCGGCAATGTAGCTGGTCATTTCTTCAATATCATTCATTGTGATCACTTGCTATCTCTCCTCCTGATTGCATCATTCAAAGCTGGCTCAATGTTTTGTCGGAATTGATTTATTCTATTTAATAACGCTTGCTTATCGTTATCGCTTAATGTTGAGTTTTTAATTTTCCTTTCTAATTTTTTTGCTTTTTTTAAAAGATTTTCTGTCTTTTGGATATGGTTTGACGGATGTTTAACACCCACTTCCTTACCAGTTCTTGCATATTCCTCAAGTGCACCTTTTAAGCCTCCTCGACTTTCAGCCTCTCTGCCTGTGTAATTTGCAATTCCTTCAATATCAGAAATTTCATTTTCGTACTGCTTTTTGATTTCATTAAGATCGCGTTTAGGTTTTTCAGGTTTATCCGCGTTATTAGATACTTTATCTGTATCATCAGGCGTTTTATTAAAATTAGATTTCCTACCATTATCAACTACTTTATTATTATCAGTATTTTTGCTTACATCAGACTTACGAGGTGCAGGCAACGCCCTTTGTTCAGTCACCCCTGCATAACTAACATTTTTACCATTGGGCAAAGTTGCCTCCACTCCCTTGCCTGTTAGTCGTGCAATTGTCCCTGCCGGCAGGGTTGTTCCATTGGACAGATTCTGTGCCTGTGTGAGCTTAACGGTTTGATTAGGTATCAATGTTCCACTGGTAAAATCAAATGCTTTTCCATTTGGAACAATTGGTGCTTGTTTTTTTATTTCTGCTGCCAGTTGTGTAGCAGATAACTTACCTGCGCGGTACAGTTTATATTTGTTAGCCAATTTACTAGGGATACGTCCTGCTAGCTCCATTACTGGCAATTGATACCACATTAACCGTTGTTGGGTTGCATGGTTGTATTCATATATTCTACCTGCTTCAAAATCTCTCCCTTGTAAACGTAGCAGGGCTATACGGTTAGTCTCCATTTGTTGATCGTCTAGTGGGCCCACTTCATCACTGGCAGACGAATCATAGACGTATCTCGGCAAGGAAATTATGCCTTTCCCAATTATCTTTGGATCATTATGTGCATCGTTACTGCTATCTTTATAGCCTTGTTCCATTCCTCTTTTAAAATCCATTGAGGCATTACGGTTTTCAATCTGAATACTATGCAAGAATTTATTTATTTCGTTTTTGTTTTTATCGGTATAGGTACTAAATAATGTTTTTAAATTTCGGTCTTGATCTAAATATTCACGATTAGTAGCTGTAAAGAATTGATGACTTGCACCAAAATTATCTAGATAATGAAATCTAGATGTGTTTTGAGATAAAAACTGTTCTGCAAGTTCATTGCGTCCATGCAGTATTGCCCATTCGCTGTCCACCATCGCGGCAGCTGCGCGATCTAATTGGAGCTGTGCTTCTTGGGTGGTTAAATTTATACCCTTATTTTTTAAATAGTTAATATATTTTTGTAGCGTATCTTTACTGTGTAACCACTTCACTTCATCAGGATGCAACTGGCGATTAAACCAATCCGCATTCGCCCCCGCAACCTCCGCACCCGTGCTTCCACCCGTCAGCGCACCAATCGCTGCGCCTCCTAGGGTGTCTGCCAGTAATTGCCCTGCGCCACCAAATTTATCGCCTACTTGGTTTAAATAGGGTGCTGCTAGCGATGAGGTGCCTGCTCCTACTGCGCCTTGTGCATCACCTGTTAAGAGTGCTCCTACCCCTGCGTGGAGCGCAGCTCGCCCTAATCCGCCTTCCTTCCATGTGTTGTACTCTGTTTGATGGTCGGATAGGTATTGGTCTGCAAGGACGATTTGTTGTTGCAGTTGGGCAATTTGCTCAGGGTTTTGCGCGTCTTTTAATTGCTCTTGTAAATTTGCTTTAGCGATTTGAACGCGCTCGTAGTTCTGTATATTGCCCAGTTTATCTGCTGTCCATGCAACAGTTTGAGCGGCAACGGGGGCAAATTGTTGTGAGACATTGCGCTGCAAATCCAGCTCGCTTTGCACTTTGTCCGCATCAAATCGGTTTTTCAGGCTGCCTGATTGTTGGCCGGCATCCTCGGTGCGGATGTCGGTGTACGCCAGTTGCGCGGCTTTGTCTGTGCCGTAGCCTGTTTTGGCGAGCTGTCCTGCCTCATCGGTGAGGATGATGTTGCGGGTGTTGATGCCGCTTTTTGTGATGTTGCTTTGACTGTCGCTGTCGCTGCCGTAACCTACTGATGAACTTGCGCCGTTTTATCGGCTACGCTTGTCAGGTGTTTGTCTTGAGGCTTATTTTGTGCGCTCTGCCCCAGTGTTTCGCCGCTTACGGCAATGCTGGCACCCAATCCAAAACTTTTGCCTTCGTATCGGCTGTGGTTTTGAATGTCGCTATGGGTGAGGGTGGCCGTCTGAAAGCGGTTTTTGCCTTCGTCTTCTGCGCTTTGGCTAGACGTGATGATGCCGCCTTTGAGGTCTGTATGGTTTCCGACCTTGATTTGATAGCCGTCTTCTCCGGCATAAATACCGCTTTGCTCGGTTACGGAGGCATGGTCTGCTTTGATTTTGCTTTGGCTGTAACTGCCGCTTGCACTGAATCCGTAACCGACGGTAACTTGGGCGTTGCCGTTTTGCTGTTTGCTCTGATAGGTTTCAGTATCTTGAACACTTTCTATATGCAGGTTGCGCGTATCTGCCTGTACGCCTTTGCCGATAAGCTGCGCACCTTTGATGGTGGTGGTGCCGCTTTGGATAAGGGTTTGGCTGCCTTTGTCGCCAATATGGCTATGGCGCTGGGTTACACTATCGCCATTGCCGTAGCCTTTGCCGACATTGCCGCCTGCGGTAAAGCCTAATGACCAGCCCCCTTGTCCGAATGATACGGCAGCACCTGCGTTCCAGCCTGCTGATTTGTTTTGGCTGCATTCGGTGTTGCTTTGTTCGGCGGATTGCAGATGGATTTGCTTATCGGCAATCAGGCCGGTTCCTGCTTTACCTGAAACATCTGAGCCCGTGATGTTGATATTGGATTGTTCGCCTGCACCTTGTCATACAGGCTGGTTACGCTGGCTTTAAGCTTGTTTCATTTGTTCTTCGTAAATTTCTATTTTAGGCAATTGTGTCAGTTCAATAGGGCAAGTTGCTCCCCACCAAAAATGCTCTACATAAAACCAAGGATTATCTGGAAAATATAGCAACATCTCTTCCATATCTGGCCAAATTCTTCTTAATTCATCTACCTGTGTTTTTGGCGAACCAGTTAATATTTTTGGAGGATTTTCACGATAATCGCATAATTCAATAACACCATCTGATAAAAGTTCTTCCAAAAAATCAAAAAATTTAATTTTTAAATTTGGATCTTTGATATCCATATTTAAATAATTTTTATAAACACCAAAAATACCACCTAAATATTCACAATATTCTAAAAGATTATATTTTATCTTCGCATTCATAACGTAACCTTTATCTAAATTTTAACTCTAATCTTTGCCCACGTACTGAAGCAGGTTGATTCCTAAACTCAATTGTCCATTTTGCTCCAGTTTGTTCTCGGCTAGTTGAAAAATTTCTTAAAATGATGGTCGTTCCTTTCCAAGGTCCTGATGTAATAGTCGTAGAAGATAATTGCCCTTTATTCGGAATATTCCTAAAATCAAGCCTCTGACCTGAATATTTTTCATACAAATCAAATATTTCTCTTCTACTTACTTTAGAATATATCGGCATTCCATTTTTGCTGGCAGATGAATTTGGTCTGATCGTTTTCCTGAATGTCGTTCGGCGGTGTCTGTGGTTACGTTTGTATCAATTTCAGCTTTGGTTTGTGCCGCTGTTTTGCCTGTCAGCCGGATTTGTGCGGCTTCGTCTGTGATTTGAATGTTTTGGGTGTTGATGCCGCTTTTCGTGATGCTGCTTTGACTGTCGCTGTCGCTGCCATAACCCACTGATGAACTTGCGCTGTTTTTATCCGCTACGCTTGTCAGGTGTTTGTCTTGAGGTTTATTTTGTGCGCCCTGCCCCAGCGTTTTGCCGCTTACGGCAACGCTGGCACCTAAGCCGAAACTTTCGCCTTCGTAGCGGCTGTGGTTTTGAATGTTGCTATGGGTGAGGGTGGCCGTCTGAAAGCGGTTTTTGCCTTTGTCTTCTGCGCTTTGGCTAGACGTGATGATGCCGCCTTTGAGGTCGGTGTGGTTTCCGACCTTGATTTGATAGCCGTCTTCTCCGGCGGAAATACCGCTTTGTGCGCTGATGCTTCGGTGTTCGGCGTTGATTTTGCTTTGGCTGTAACTGCCGCTTGCACTGAATCCGTAGCCTACGGTCACTTGGGCACCGGCGTTTTGTTGTTTGCCCTGATAGGTTTCGCTATCTTGTACACTTTCTATATGCAGGTTACGCGTATCTGCCTGTACGCCTTTGCCGATGAGCTGCGCACCTTTGAGGGTGGTATCCCCGCCGCTTCGGATAATCGTTTTGCCGGCCGTGCTGCCGACATGGGTGTGGCGGCGGGTCGCTTTTGTCTGATTGCTGTGGTGGCTTGTTGAAAGAAAGGTCGTCTGAAACCGTATTTGTTGTTTCAGACAGCCTCTTGGCTCAAACCTTGAGAACTGCATATGTGCGTTCCGCACATCCTACGTATTGAGTTTAGGTTTCATATGGGCCACGGCTTGCTGTTGGCTTTATAGTCCTAACAGCTCTAGAAAATATTAAAGAACACATGTTTAATGCATCCTTAAACATAGATTTTATGTGAGATAAATTTCATTAATTATCATTTAAAATATAATCATATTTAATAATTATTTTTTCCATAATATTTTTTATATATCCTTTTTTAAACACTGATTCCTTAATAATATTATTATTTAAATATAACAATTTTTCATTATACTTATCGGACAAATACCAAATATTATCTTTTTCTTCAGGGTTATCAATATATTCTGTTATACAGTATTTCCAATATAAATAAGATTCTTCTTCTGATAATTTCATATTACGATAATGAACAGCATCGTTCAAAAAGATATATGCATTACAATAGTCTAAGTTAAATAAATTAGGACACTCTAGATTATCATTTATTGAAATAAACTGTTGTATGCTACGCAAAGAATTTGGTAAAAAAGTAGACGTATTTGGTAGTTCTTGAGGAATCATGTCTCCATTCACAAAAAATGTAAAAATCCCTTCGGAAAAATTTTCTGAACTCCATTCATCTATCTCCTCAATCCAAATTGCAAATTTATATGGATCCCCAAAAATCATTTAGAACACTCCTTGAATAAAATTTATTTTCCAGGAATACCCAATTTCCTACGCAGTTGGATATTAAGTTTATCAATTCTATTCCTGTTTAAGGTTCCTGCCCAGTGATACAAATTCCTGTTGTTATCAGCACCAACCAGTAAAGGATTGCTGCCGGTAACAGTCAACTTTATGTTTTTCAGATTGTGGACACCTGCAAAAAACGCGAAGAATTCGTGAAGGCTATAGTTTGCTAAAATATATTATAGATTCAATTGAAAAATAACAGATTCAACTGTACCTTTCTTATACCTGATTTCTTTAAAGTTTTTCCCATTATCAAAACTATAAAAAAGTCTCTCTTCCTCACCAGCATATCCCATTTCTAATACTAAACAATCTATTTCACAATTACTCCCTCCACTCATATATGCAGTATCAATAGAAAATATATTACATAATTCCAGAGAATTATATTTATCTATATCAAATATTTGCTCTCCAAAATCTAAACCATTGTTTCCACCTGCATAATACTTCTCTTCAAAGGATGATTTCAAACTATTAAAAACTGTATTTAGTGTAAAATATCCATATGGGCATATCTTAGGATATATATTCTCTCCTATTATTATCTGAATTTTTCCATAAATAAAACCATTACATTCAGAGTTTTTTTCCCATAAAATCCCAAATTTTCTTGTTGAATCCATAATAATATTCATATAAATCCTTATTTTAATAACTTATTCTTTTATTGCTCGGGGTATGCTTTTTTAATTCCTGCTTTTTGTTGACTTGTTAAGGACAAGGGATTCTTCTTATCGGATGTAGAACCAGCCCAATGCCAAGGTTCATTTTTCCTATCGCCCCCATATAACGATGAATATGTCCTTTATCATCAATTGCAAATCGCTGTTTACCAATTTGTACTGAACTTTCAATTAATTGAACTGAATTCTTTGGCTCAATACCAGCATCAAACTTAAACCCTAACTGACCAGGAGTATGTTTAGGATTAGATTTATAAGTAGTTTCACTAATCGTTTTATCTGGATTTTTAATT
This sequence comes from Neisseria sp. P0008.S004, assembly GCF_051962755.1. NCBI lineage: Bacteria > Pseudomonadati > Pseudomonadota > Betaproteobacteria > Neisseriales > Neisseriaceae > Neisseria > Neisseria sp. P0008.S004. The sequence continues at coordinate 211,902 of NZ_JBQCUZ010000005.1, read as the reverse complement.
TTTATTGAGATAGCTTGAGGGACAGGTATAGAAGACCCTGCCCCCTGTCCTTTAGACGTACCAAAATCATTCTTTTGATGACTCTTCGACGCCAATGCCGTATCCGGAATCCTGTCCCCCTTCGCAACATTGCCATTTGCAGGAATACGGATATTCCCGACCCCTGACAATAATGGATCGCTGCCGGTAACGGCCGGCTTGATGTTTTTCAGGTTGCCAACTCCCGCAATAATCGGGGCTTTTATCCTCGGATTGGGGTTGACAAAGCTCATCAGCCAGTCGGCAACGTTCAGCGCAAGCTCTTCGTTTTTCCGCTCTTCCTGCCTGATTTTGGTGTCTTTTGTCCCGCTGTGCAGCCAGGTCAGGTTACGGTATTCGGGTTTGTCCTGTCGGCGGTATTCCTCAAACAGCTTCGGATCGTTGTAGGCTTGCGGATTTCTTGCGCCGTAGTCGCGGTAGTCCCAAGTATAACCCAAGGCTTTGTCTTCGCCTTTCATTCCGATAAGGGATATGACGCTTTGATCGGTATAGCCGTCTTGGGAACCTTTGTCCACCCAGCGCAGTATCTGCCTGCGGATTCTCATCGCGGCTTCTTGGCTGCTGATTTTTCTGCCTTCGCGTTTTTCAACTTCGCGCTTGAGATCATTGGCATATTTGTCGAACTAAGTTTGATTGGGCGGTTTCAGTGCATAAGGTGATGCAGGCTACTTTTTCTGATTGCTGTGGCAACTTGTCGAAAGAAAGGACGTCTGAAACGTTTTTTCTTTTTTCAGACGGCCTCTTAGCTCAAACCTTGAGAACCGCATACGTGCGTTTCTCACACATCCTTGTTGAGTTTAGGTTGCATATGGGCTACGGCTTGCTAGTGGTGGGAAAGCAAGGGCAGCAAAGAATGCGGGCTGCACAAATAACCCTTGTCAGGCAAGGCAAAAAGGTCGTCTGAAAAAACCTGAATTTAGTTTTTCAGACGACCTTTTTCATGAGTCGGCTTCCTTAAATTTTTAAGGTGTGAAAAACGGAAGTTTTCTATTTCAAATTATTATCAATTTTCTAAACGATAATATCGTTTGGAAAAAAATGAATTCGCTTTAACTTCATAGCCTTAAATTAATTACCCAAAGAAGGCTTGACCTGACGATTTAATGTGGCTATGGTTTAATAAAAAATAACAATATCCCACATGCACACCGCAATGCTTTTTTCCCTCCTCCTTATAGAAAGGATATTGCAATGCCCTGCTTGACCCGTACGTTGCCTCGTCTGACTGTCTTCCTGCTGTCCACCTTCGCGGCATTCTCCGCAGCTGCACACGGAAACCACACACATTGGGGTTACACCGGACACGACTCCCCCGAAAGCTGGGGTGAGCTTTCTGAAGAGTTCCGTTTATGCTCTACAGGCAAAAACCAATCCCCCGTCAACATTACCGAAACCGTCTCCGGCAGACTGCCCGCCATCAAAGTCGATTACAAGCCGAGCGCGGTTAACGTGGAAAACAACGGCCACACCATCCAAGTCAACTACCCCGAAGGCGGCAATACCCTCAGCGTGAACGGTCGCACCTACACCCTGAAACAATTCCATTTCCACGTACCCAGTGAAAACCAAATCAAAGGCCGCACCTTCCCAATGGAAGCCCACTTCGTCCACTTGGACGAAAACCGCCAGCCTTTGGTATTGGCAGTATTGTACGAACCCGGCAAAACCAACGACCGCCTGGCTCCGATATGGAACGTGATGCCGATGAAAGAAGGAAAGGTAAACCTCGACAAAGCCTTCGACGCCAGCACCCTGTTGCCGAAACGGCTGAAATACTACCGCTTTGCCGGTTCGCTGACCACACCGCCGTGCAGCGAAGGCGTATCGTGGCTGCTGTTGAAAACCTACGACCACATCGATCAGGCGCAGGCAGAAAAATTCACCCGCGCCATCGGCTCGCATAACAACCGCCCCGTCCAGCCGCTTAACGCGCGCGTTGTCATCGAATAAACAGTAAAGCCATAAATGAAAAGGTCGTCTGAAAACCTAAATTTGGTTTTTCAGACGACCTTTTTTCGCTCTTCATCACAATATTTCCTGAACAAAGTCATCTGCTTGAGTTTCAACTCAAGTCGAGACCTTTGCAAAATTCCCATGAAAAGATTTGGGGAATTTTGCAAAGGTCTCACAAAGTTCCTACAGAACTAAAATGTAAAGGGCAACCTGCACTCGCATCTATCAATGTAAAGGCTGCTTTGTTTTCAGCCTGTCTGAAACGATCAAAAAACAGTATGATTTGTCTGTTTTATGTTTGGAGGAGTCATCCATGATCGCAGCTACCATCACGATCCAAGACCAAAATCTCGCCGGCAAAGTATTGCATGAGCTGTTTTTAAAATTTAGAACCAAGCACATCAGCGCGGCGGATCTGATTGCCGAACGCGTGCGGCAGGAAGTTGCAGCCTACAACAACCGCGCCGCCGATGTCCTCTTACGCCACAGCCTCGTTATCCCCACCGATCTCGGCGACATCGTGATTCGGGAAACGCACGGCAAAAAAGGCACGCACCCGCAACCTGTGGACGTGGAAAAGCAAATCGCCGTCGCTTTGAAAGCTTTTGAGCAAAATTCGTTTTTCATCCTTGCCGACAATCGCCAACTGGAAACGCTGGACGATATGGTGTGCCTGCATGACGGGCTGGTCGTCAATTTCATCAAACTCACGCCGCTAGTAGGCGGATAAGCAGCCTGAAAACCGCCGCGCAACGCTACCTCACCTTTGTAGAAGATGCCCCATACAGCCTGAATAGTGCGGACAAGAAAACCCTTACCGACGTTATCCACCTTTGCAGCGAAATAACCAACACATTGATACGCAAGGACAGTCCTATGAGCCAAAACCAAACCGTGCAGATTTCCGACAGCCACCGTGCCAAGTTCAATCAGCTTCTCAACACACTGGAAAAAGAATGGCTCCAAAGCCGTTCACACGAATACGACACGATAAACCTGAAGCTCTGCCCTAGTTTTGCCGAAGTGGAGAAAGCCGCACCCGGATACCGCGTCGATTTGCTGATCCACTGCATTGATTTGATACGCGGCTGGGGACGAAATAAAATTTTTAAAAATATGGGCGAGGACAGGATACACAATTACGGCACCATCCGTGTAGCGGTAGCGATGGCTCTGGCGCGTAAAACGTTGCCGATGACGGAGCAGGATGTGCAGCATATTTTTGCCGCCATGCTGGACGATAACGGGCTGTCCGAGCAGGAGGCAGATTACTATCCGCTCAAATATCTGATAAACCAGATCAAAAAACAGTTTCCCAATCCGAGCAAAACGCTTTCAGACGGCCTGAAAAACGCCTGCGACCGTTACCGCGTCTTTGCGGAAAACCTATGGGACAAGAAAGCCGCTACCGCCAACCTTGCCGCCCTGGCAGAACTGGCAGGCAGTTCCGCCGAAGCCTGCTTCCCCGCCCAAGATGACGAGTTTGCCCGATACGCCAATCCGCAACTTGCTGCTCTGCCACCGGAACAGCAGGACATATGGAGCAAAATCATTGCGCTTGCCCTATCCGCCAATGCAGGCAAGCCAAGCGAAAAATACCTGAAAGAATCCAAAACGCTGATCGACGCGTTGGGTGCGGACAGGTTCAAAAAAATGCTGTACGGCTGGATAGAATTTGTCTGCAACAGCGAAGTGCAGACCGAAACCGTCATCCACGGAGAATACAGTTACAGCACCCATGTCCTACCTGTTTGCAGCGTCAACCAGACCGTGCTCAAAGGGCTGGTGTGGATGTGCAGCCATTTCCACGACAGCGCCACCCTGTCCACTCTTACCCAACTTGCGCTGCATTCATACGACAAAATCCCCAATCTCGGCGCGCGCTATGCTTCCGTGGGCAACGCCTGTTTCTATGCGCTGTTCCGCTCCAAAGGGCTGGACGGCATCGCCTGCCTTTCGCGCCTGCGCCTGCGGATTAAGTTCAGCAATGTGCAAAGCGCGATTGCCAAATATTTGGACGAAGCCGCTGCGCAGCGGGGTGTATCCCGCAACGAAATCGAAGACATGGCGGTGGACAGCTTCGGCTTGCAGGAAGGCTGCCGCGACTATGACTTCGGCGGCTACACCTGCCGTCTGGCGGTAACGGGCGTAGGCAAGTCCGAACTGCGCTGGTTCAAACCCGACGGCTCGCCGCAGAAAACCGTACCCGCCTTCGTGAAAACCGACCATGCCGACAAACTGAAAAAGCTCAAAGCCACACAAAAAAACCTCAACACCACGCTCACCGCCCAACGCGACCGCTTGGACCAAATGATGCGCTCCGAACACCGCGTACCGCTGGAACACGCCGAACAGTATTACTGGCAGCACGGACTGATGTCCTGCCTCACGCGTCCGCTAATATGGCAGTTTTTCCGCGACGAAAACGATACGCAGGGTCGCGCTGCACTGTGGTTAGACGGAACATGGGTGGACGAAACGGGCGCACAAACCGATGTTTCAGACTGCCTGCAAGTCAGCTTGTGGCATCCCGCGCTTGCCACGCAGCAAAGCATCGCCCAGTGGCGTCAACTGCTGCTGGACAAAGAAATCCGCCAGCCGTTGAAACAGGCATACCGTGAAATCTATCTGCTCACCGAAGCCGAAATCAACACCAAAACATACAGCAACCGCTTTGCCGCCCACATCCTGAAACAACACCAATATATGACGCTTGCCAAAGGACGCGGCTGGAGGGGCTCGCTGGCCGGTGCGTGGGACGGTAGCGACGACGCAACCGTATCGTTGGATTTGCCCGAATACAACCTACGCGCCGAATTTTGGACAAACGCGGTGGATAGCGAAGAAGCATGGACGGAAAGCGGTATCTGGCAGTATGTCAGTACCGACCAAGTGCGCTTTCACCGGTTGGACGACGATTACCATGCCACTGTGCTGGACTTAATTGATATTCCGCCGCGCGTGTTTTCCGAAGTGTTGCGCGACGTGGATTTGTTTGTGGGCGTGGCCAGCGTAGGTAATGACCCGACCTGGGAAGACAACGGTGGAGAGGCACGTTTTTACAGCTACTGGCAAAGCTATTCCTTCGGTGACTTGGGCGAAGTCGCCAAAACCCGCAAAGCCGTATTGGAAACCCTGCTGCCGCGCCTGAAAATTGCCAAGGTTGCCCACATAGACGGCAACTTCCTCGTCGTACAGGGCAAGCTGCGTACCTACAAAATCCACATCGGCAGCAGCAACATCCTGATGCTGCCGGATGATCAATACCTCTGCATCGTACCCGACAGCCGCAAAAAAGACGTATCCGACAAGCTGTTTATTCCGTTTGAAGGTGACAACACGCTCTCAGTCATCCTCTCCAAAGCCATGCTGCTGGCGGAAGACGACAAGATTACCGACAGCACGATTACCTCGCAGATTCAGCGGTAAATTGGGATAGCCTGAAAACGCAAATGCCCCATCCTTGCGGTTTCAGGCTGTTTGGGAACACAAGACGCGTAGGCAGCATATGTCCTCCCGACGGAAAGAACACAATACATATTTTTACCATAAATATATTGCTTTTCATTTGATTTAGATAACCGACAACATCATGAAGCCTGCTTTTTGCCTCCCAATATTGCTTTTACTTTCAGCCTGCCGTCCTGAAGCTGAGACAGCCGACACGGCTGCACCAACGGCGCGTAAGCCTTCTTATTACGAGTCTGAAAAGCGTCAACCAACAGCCACTCCAATTAAAACACAAATTCCTGTGTTATCTGCAATCAAAAGTCAGGCTGATTTTGACTTACTTTCGCGTATCTATGAGCAAGGTAGTGAATATGAAATTCCTCATATCCTCTTTCTCATCGATCGTGAAGATGATAACCGTACCGACTACATCAATACTCCCAAGTTTCGGCTGCATGAGCATTATCTGGCTACTATCTTGAAACCCATGCTGTCAAAAACTGAATTGAATCAACAATACCGTAGTCCTAATCGGCGTTATCTGTTTGGTACGATCAGTTGGCAGAATAGTACTCAGGAATATGTTTATGAGTTTTGGGAAGGAGACAAAATCACGCCTGAATTGTTGAAATTGGCAGCAGGTTGTCTGAAAGACAGTTTCTACGCTCCGTTGCGTTATAAAACCAATTCTTTATGGCAGGAAACCGTTGCTGAGCAAAGTAAAGTTCCTTTTATTACCCAAGAAAGTTTGATTAAAAATTTCCCCTACCTGCCTCTAAACCAAGGTAAAGCGATAGGCACATTACGCGTTATTGCCAAAGAAGATGATCTTTATAATGTCGGTGCCGATGATATTATTATTTTGAAAGAGGTTCCCCTAGAGCTGCCACCTGTGGCGGGGATTATCAGTGAGAAACCATCTACTGCACTATCGCATGTGAATGTATTGGCACGCGGCTGGGGGATTCCAAATATTTACCTTAAAGACGCAGAAAAAATCCTAGCCCCATATATTCGCTGTCGTATCGAATTTGAAGCGACTGCTAAGCAATACCGAATTGTCCAAACCAACCGGAACACTACCAGTAAAAGCTTTTCAGACGGCCTTACCCTGCCCCAACCTGATGTTTCCGATTACAGCCTTCGGGCTTTGACAAACCTGCGCCGTGATGACAGCCATTACTGCGGCAGTAAGGCTGCCAACCTCGGCCATATCCGCGCCCATATTGCAGGCAGTAATGTACCTGATGGATTCTGCATTCCGTTTGCCTACTATCAAGCCATGATGGATAGACTGGGTATTAACGCAACAACACTGGCACACATCGAAACACAAAGTGATGGAGACAACCGCAAGCGCCGCACTGCTTTACTCACACTGCAGAAAAAAATTACCGATGCCGAAATCCCGTCAGAATGGAAGCACAGATGGGCTGAGCAATGGCGTAATCAATTAAACAGCAAAGGCGTGTTTATCCGCAGCTCCTCTAATTCCGAAGACCTGCCCAATTTCAGCGGCGCAGGACTGTACACCACAGTGCCAAATGTTACTGATGAAAACGCGTTGGCTGAAGCAGTGAAGCAATCTTGGGCTTCTGTCTTCAATTACAGCGCATACGAAGCCCGCCGTATTGCCGGATTGCCTCACGATAGCGTGAAAATGAGTGTCTTTGTGCAACAAAGCATCAATGCAGATTTCTCCGGCGTGTTGGTTACCATCAATCCTTATGATATTGCTCAGAAAAACAGCTCCTACATTGCCGCCAAACGCGGGTTGGGTATTCGTGTCGTTGAGGGCAAACGGGTAGCCGAACAGGTAGTCTATAACCGTCGCAATGATTCTGTACAACGTCTCAGCTCCTCTAATGAAACCACAGCGTTGCAACTGGATAAAAACGGTGGAGTACGAGAAGTTCCTGTAACCAGTGGTAACGTGATGAATCAAGAACAAATACGTCGCCTTGACCAAACCGGCCAACAAATCAAACAGCTATTTGCAAATGGTGAGCAGGACATCGAATGGGCGTTTGATAATGGTAAGCTTGTTATCCTCCAGGCACGACCGTATCTAAACGGCACACGTTAAAGTAAAAGGCCGTCTGAAATTATCGTTTCAGACGGCCTTTGCATCATGAATTAGTTATACCCTATACTTCCCGTTCTCCAAGGAACTATGATGTCAAAACAACTCACTTTTTATTTTATTCGCCATGGCCGTACCCAATGGAACGAACAAGGACTTTTACAGGGATCCGGCAATTCACCACTAACCGAACAAGGAATTGCAGGAGCTCAGAAAACCGGCGTAGCGCTACAACAAGTAGAATTTACCGCTGCTTACTCCAGCATTTTACAACGTGCCATTGATACGGCTGGCCATATTATCGGCCAGCGTCCCATCCCTCTTTTTCAGCACTGTGGACTAAATGAGCAATCTTTTGGAAGTTGGGAAGGTATGCAGATCGATGACTTGCGGAAGCTAACCGAATTCAAACAACTGACCAATGACCCGGCAGCTTATAAAGCATTAAGCAATGGTGGCGAAACCTTTGAACAATTAGCAGTACGTGCAATGGCCGCCCTTTACGATATCATTAAGGTACATCAATCGGGAGCCAATATTTTAGTGGTATCGCATGGCCATACCTTGCGGCTTTTATTGTCTTTATTAGGCGGAGCGACTTGGGAAAACCATCGTGATGAGGGTAAATCCGTGTCATTATTGAATACTTCGATCAGTATTGTGAAATACGATAGTGAAAGCGGTTTTCATATTGAGCAGCTTAACGATGTGGCTCATTTACAATGATCACAATCTATTACCTAATTCACACATCGACACACTGTTAGCGCAAGCCCCAATACGCTCGTTTTAAATCTACTCATTATTTTTTATTTTAAATCTCAACTAAAACAAGGTCTTTTCTGTATTAATGTCTTTATCGTAAATTCTAAAAAACCGTTTGAACTTAAAGATTCAAATGGTTTTTTAGTATCAACTTATTTATATTCATACTTTTAAATACGGTTAAATTTTAAAATTTAATCCTCCTTCAAATCCCTGCTTACCCTATCAAGATCTGCCAGTATTTAAACCGACTTTGCCATTTTCCCACAAAGTTTTCAGTAAAACTTTCCATGCTGACAATTTGGGATCAGGCTGTTTACCTTGGCCAATTAAGTCCATTTGCGTCATATACCAGTTCATTTCCAACATTGCACCTGCTTTTTTATCAACAAATGCTACGTCAGTTTTGATGCGGTCGGTTTGTACGGTTTGGTAAGTGCCGTTTTGCATTTTGTTTGCCAAATCAGGGAATAAGGCAAACGGGCGGGCGACGCCGACTAAATCCAAATGGCCGCTGGAGAGTGCGTCTTCCATGGCGGTTTGCGAACGGAAGCCGCCGGTGATAATCAGTGGAACTTGGCTGACTGCACGGGCTTTTTCGGCGTAATCGATGAAGAAGGCTTCGCGTTTTCGGGTGCTGTCTTTGGCGGCGAGCATTTGCGGGCTTTCGTAGTTACCACCGGAAACTTCAATAAAATCAATGCCCATTTCCGACAGTTTTTGCACCACCTGCACCGATTCGCTTTCGTCGAATCCGCCTTTTTGGAAATCCGCCGAATTGAGTTTTACACCCACCAAGAAATCTTTGCCCACAGCGGCGCGGATGGCGGTGTAGGTTTCCAAAAGGAAGCGCATACGGTTTTCCAAACTGCCGCCCCATTGGTCTTGGCGGCGGTTGTGGTGCGGCGAGAGGAATTGACTGATGAGATAGCCGTGCGCGGCGTGAATTTGTACGCCTGAAAAGCCTGCCTGTTCGGCAATTTTCGCGGTTTGCACAAATTGCTGAATCAGCCCGTTGATTTCATCGGCAGTCAATTCGCGCGGCGGATTGATAAAGCCGTCCATACCCACCAACGACACGGCGCTCGGCGCAAGCGGCGTTTTATTGACCACCGCAGGCGACTGTTTGCCCGCATGGTTGATTTGCATAATGAGCAAGGTGTCGTTTTGCGTGCCGGCTTTCGCCCATTTTTTCAGCATCTCAAGGCTGCGGTCGTCTGAAATCACCACATCGTTTATCGAACCTTTGCCACTTTCAGCAACCATCACATTACCCGTCACCAAAACGCCCGCGCCGCCTTGCACCCAAGTGCCGTACAGGCGGACGAGTTTTTCAGACGGCTGGTCGTTTTGGGCAAGTTGCTCTTCCATGGCGGATTTGAAGATGCGATTTTTGGCGGTTTTACCGTTTTGAAAAGTGAATGGCGTGAATAACATAATCGTTCCTTTAAGTTGATAAGTTTAAAAATGTAAACGTATTTGGGTAAAAATAAAGGGTTAACGGATAACCCTATTTTGAAAGCGGGCAATTTTGAGCCATCAAATCGGCAAGCTGTTTCAATTTCGCCACCGCATCCGCCATGGCAATACTGTAAAACCGCTCTTTGCCGACCTGCTCCACCGCCACCGCCCCGGCTTGCAGCATGATTTTCAAATGATGCGACACCGCAGGACGCGACAGATGCAGATGCTCGGTCAGCTCATTCACATTCATCTTGCCGTGTTCCCACAGCACGCGCAGGATTTGATGGCGGTTTTCATCACTCAACACGGTAAAAATGGGAATGCACTCGCGCATTAAATTCATGGTTTGTTGCGGCATATTCGGCCTTTTAAGTTTATATGTTTAAAAATTTGAACGTATTTTAAAGGGAAAGATGGGGAATGTCAAAGGGGATTTTCAGGAAGTTGTTTTAATGTATAAATCACCGCTTTTCATCAATCATTATCTCAGTCTACAAGCCGTTTCAGACGACCTTTTCGTAATAAAGAGCGGTCAAATTTTTAAGTATTTTGCAAATCATCTTAAAAATTTGACCGCTTGCATCATTATCAAGACCGCAGCCGTCTGAAACATTGATAGACCGGTTACTGATGTTCGCTTTCTGCTACTTTTGTCCATTTTGCCAATGTCTGCTTCATCTGTGCCTGAGGGATGAAGCGGGCCATCCGTTCTACTTCCTTGCCTTGATAAAACAGCAGCCATGCAGGTGCGGTCAGTACGTGGAAACGTCCAGCCATTTCGGGTATTTCAGCAATATCGGCTTTTACAGCATACACATTTCCTTCCACCGCCAAAGCTGAGTCAAGCTGGGCGGCCACGACCGTACAAACACCGCAGATTGGGGCTTTGATGTACAGTGATACTAAAGGGTGTGTGGCGATGGCCTGTTCGATGTCTTTCAGAGTGTGCAGTTGTTGCATGTCATGTACTCCTTTGAGCGATTAAGCACGTTTCAAGTTGTCTAGAAAAGGGGCTTTCAACGAAATGAAAACAAGAAAACGGTTTGAGTCGTCTAGATTTTTTCCACAACCACTTTTGCCCGCGTTTTCAGGCTGTTCAACACTGGGGAGGTAGCGGCTGAGCGGTCGGCGAAATTTTGCAGGGTAGGAAGGTCTGCGTCGGCTTTTACTTTTACGGTTAGCACCAGATTATCCAGTCCGCTGTAGCCATCTTCCATGCCGAACAGTTTGGCCATGTCGATACCGCCCCTTGCGGATATTTCAAACTGTTCCAGTTTCACGCCTGCCTGTGCTGCTTGCAACTCGAAACCTATGGAGCAGCAGCCTGCCGCAGCACCGATCAGGTATTCCATCGGATTTGGGGCGGTGTTTTCACCGCCCATGTTTTTCGGTTCGTCTGTGGTAAAGGCTGGGAAGCGGCGCACGGAGATTTCGTTCTTTGTGCCGGATACCCAGCGCGAATCGGCGCGTAATCTTGCCTTGCCTTTTGTATGGTCGTTTTCAATCGCTGCCATGGTAGTTCGGAAACGTTCGATATCTAACCCGTTAATCATGTTTTGTCCTTTCATATGATGAATTGCAGATGGTTTTTCGCTACACTTACACGCCCATTTTCCACGCGGAGATGCGTTTCAAATTATCCACCGTGTCGTGATTGACGATGGCGGCGAACGTGCCGTCCAGTTTGGCAATTTCGGCTTTGTCTTCATTACTAAGCGCAAAATCAAAGACATTCAAGTTTTCCGCCATACGTTCGGGTTTGGTGGATTTTGCCAACACGATGATGTCGCGTTCCACCAGCCAGCGGGTAATCACCTGCGCCATGGATTTGCCGTATTTCGTACCAATTAGCGACTGACAAAATGGTGGGCAAAAGCCCACCGCTTCAAGTTGATGTTTTATCATTAACCGAACACTTTTTTCAAATGTGCTTGGTAGTCTGCGAAGTATTGTTCTACTTGTGGATTTTTAACTACATCGTTACATGTAAATGTCGGTAGACGGGTCAAACCGATGAACTCGTTGAGTTTGTGGAAAGGCATGTACACAGCATCCACATCTTTGCCTTCAAAGAAGTCGCCTTCACGGGTGAACGCTTCAATCGGCGCATTCCAAGTAAGCGAAAGCATGTGTTTTTTGCCTTGCAATAAACCACCTGTACCGAAGCCTTCGGTCGGGCTGACACGATGACGGCCATCACTGTGGTAAAGTTTGCCGTGTCCAGCGATAAATACTTCGTCTATGTATTTCTTCACTGTCCAAGGCTCGTGCATCCACCAAACAGGCATCTGCCAAATCACGGCATCCATCCACAAGAATTTTTCGATTTCTGCCTCAACATCATAGCCAGCATCAATCACAGTTTCTTTTACATTGTGTCCAAGTGCGATCAAAACTTCTTTTGCTTTTTTGTGAAGCGTGTTGTTTAACTCACCATGCGAATGGCCGAAAGCTTTACCACCGTTTAATAATAAAATGTTCATTTTTACTCCTAGAATAAATAATTTATAAAAAAAGGATGTGATGTTTACGGTTATTGTCCCGTTTTCCATGAAGCGATACGTTTCAAATTATCCTCCGTGTCGTGATTGACGATGGCGTCGAACGTGCCGTCCAGTTTGGCAATTTCGGCTTTATCTTCATCACTGAGAGCAAAATCAAAGACATTCAGGTTTTCCGCCATGCGTTCGGGTTTGGTGGATTTTGCCAACACGATGATGTCGCGCTCAATCAGCCAGCGGGTAATCACCTGCGCCACGGATTTTCCGTATTTCGCACCGATTTTGCTTAACACGGGATTGTGGAAAATATCGTTTTTACCTTCGGCAAACGGCGCCCATGCTTCCACGGCGATACCTTCAGCCTGCAAAGCGGAAACGGCTTCGGTTTTTTGTTGGAACGGATTGATTTCAATCTGATTGGCTTGCGGCATCACTTTATTGAACAGCCCCAAATCTACCGCACGCACCGGCGAAAAATTGCTCACGCCGATGGCGCGGATTTTGCCGGCTGCCTGATATTCTTCCAGCGCGCGCCATGTACCGTAGCTGTCGCCGTAAGGCTGATGAATCAGCACCATATCGATGTAATCCAAATTCAGACGGCCTAATGAACGATCCAGCGAGGCCTTGGCGGCTTCGTAGCCGAAATTTTCTACCCAAATTTTGGTGGTAACAAACAATTCTTCGCGTGCCACGCCGCTGTTTTTAATCCCCAAACCGACTTCGGTTTCATTCATATAAACCTGCGCGGTGTCGATGTGACGATAGCCTGCCTTGATGGCGGCAATCACGGCCTGTTCAGTTTCTGCGGGCGGAATTTGGAATACGCCGAAACCAAGTGCAGGAATTTGTACGCCGTTGTTTAATGTGATGTTTTGCATGATATTGTCTCCTGTTTGTTCTCATAAACGTGTAGCCATTTTAGCCCGTGTTTTTATTGAGATAAATTAGGTTTGGTTTTATGATGTCGTGAATTAAATTCACTAATCACCTAAAACGGGGTAGGAAAATGCAGAACTTTAACGAGCTGAATTATTTTTTGACGCTGGCGCAAACTCAGAGTTTTGTGAAGGCAGGACAGCTTTTGGGGATTTCTTCTTCGGCGTTGAGCCACAGCATGAAAAATTTAGAAACGCGGCTAAATTTGCGCCTGCTCAACCGCACTACGCGCAATGTGTCGCTGACCGAAGCCGGACAGCAGCTTTTCGACCAACTTTCTCCGCTTTATCAAGCCATAAACCAAGAAGTCGATGCTTTAAATGATTTTTTGAATACGCTATCGGGATTGATTCGCATCAATGCCCCTGCAATGGCAGCGGAAGCCGTGTTGTATCCAAAATTAAAGCCGATTTTGAACCAATACCCGAAAATCCGCTTGGAAATCGTGGTGGACGACCGCTGGGCAGATATTGTGAAAGAAGGGTTTGACATAGGCGTGCGGCTGGGCAACGATGTGGCGAAAGAGATGATTGCCGTGCCGATTTCTGCACCGCTCAAAATGGTATTGGTTGCCTCGCCCGATTATTTGGCGCAATACGGTTCGCCGAAAAATATTGATGATCTGCAACAGCACCGCCTTATCGGCATAAAACTCTCTGCTGAACACGGCACGGAGATGCAGTGGGAATTCAAATACAAAAAAGAGCTGATTACGTTCACGCCAAAATCGCACTTTTCCATCAACAATCATCTGCGCCGGCAAGCCGTTTCAGACGGCCTTGGCATTGCGTGGATAGCACATATGAGCGTAGCGGATGCACTCAATTCGGGGCACCTGGTCGAGCTGTTGCCTGAATACGCAATCACTTACGAACCGTTTTACCTCTATTACCCCAGCCGCCGCGGGCATTCCAATGTATTTAAGTTGATTGTGGATGCGTTAAAAGTAAAAGCCGTCTGAAATTTCAGACGGCCTTTTTCATAACAAAGAGAGGTCAAATTTTCCAGTATTTTTGCAAATTCTCTTTAAAAGATGACCGCTTATCAATCTAGCCTCACAGTCTCTCCGTCTTCCGGAACGTTCACACGGCTTTCAATGCCTTGACCGCGTATAAATTTACGCATATCGGCGCGGCTGACGGCGGTATGATTCACGGTATCCATGTGTACGGTGATGATTTTGGCTTTAGGCATGACTTGGCTGGCTTTTAATACATCAGCCGTCCCCATAATAATGCCGTCTGAAATGCCTGAAATCAGCGCGTAGCCCGTGTTCATAATCAGATAATCGGGTTTGTAGCGGTTCAATGCTTTGTTTACATCTGCCGTCCACACAGTATCACCCATAACATAAGCGGTTTTATGTCCGTTGCTTTGGAATACCACACCCATTGCATCACCTAAGATTTCGGCTAGCTGCGGGTTGGCATACATGGCTTCTGTACCATGTACGCCGCCGGTTTTGCTGATGGTTACGCCGTTGAAGACAGCGCTGCCGTTCAACACGCGTACATCAGTAAAGCCTTGGCTGCGGATTTTTACTGCGTCGGCTTGGTGCTGCACATATACGGGCAGTTTTTTCGGAATGGAACGTGCGGCGGTTTCGTCCCAATGGTCTTCGTGAGTATGGGTAACGATAACTGCATCTACACCGTCCAAAATTTTATTCACGCTCATCGGTAGCCCGACCAGCGGCATTTTGGCTTGGTTATTGAACGTGCCGGCAAAGCCGTTCATGGAATGCTTGGGGGCGAAAAACGGGTCAATCAAAAACGTCTGCCCCGCATATTCGATCTTGGCGGTAGCGTTACGGATATGTTGGTATGAATCGTCTGCCCAAGCGGAAAAGGCTGTCGCGCCCAAAACAATGGCAAGAATAAATTGCTTGGATTTCATGATGTTGCTCCTTAAAAAATCATGGAGCGTATTTTAAGCAGCAGGTGCATCGGCTAAAATAGGCAATATTGCCAATAAACGTAAGGATAGTGCCAAAATGTCGTCTGAAAACGAGCGTAACGAGTTTCGCCAAAATCAAGCTGTCCCCAAAATCGTGCTATATGCTCAATCGGGCATGAATGATTTTGTCTTCAACATTCCCTTTTCTGTTTTTCAGACGACCTATCGGGACAATCCGCTCTTTGACCTGAAAATCTGTTCCGATGACAGCAAAGACGTCATCACGGCACTGGGCGCAAGCATTCCCATACATGGCGGCCTAGATTTGACGGAAGAAGCCGACATCATCGTCATCGCAGGCTGGCGCAACATTGAAGAAACCCCGACGCCGGAACTGGCTGAGAATTTACAGCGGGCAGCGAAACGTGGTGCACATATTGTCGCCCTATGCTACGGCTCTTACGCCCTTGCCTACACAGGACTTTTAGACGGCAGAACCGCCGCCACCCACTGGCTGGCAGAAGACGACTTTGTCCGCCGTTTCCCTAAAATTCATCTAGATACCAACCGCCTATATGCGGAAGACGGCAACTTTTTAACATCGGCAGGTGCGGCGGGTGGGCTGGATTGCTGTCTGTACCTCATCCGCAAAATCCACGGTGCAACCGTTGCCAACGACCTTGCTCGTACCTTGGTTGCGGCACCACACCGCGAAGGCGGGCAGGCACAGTTTATCCACCGACCTGTCGAACGTCGTACCGCCGATGACAAAATCAATCACTTATTGGACGAACTGCGCCAAAACCTTGCGACCCCATACCGCTTGGACGATTTGGCAAAAAAATTAGCCGTTTCCCGCCGAACCTTTATCCGCCATTTTTCTCAAGCCACAGGTATGAATTTCGGTGAATGGCTCACCACAGAGCGGCTATGGCAGGTACAGGATTTATTGGAAAATACGGATTTGCCGATAGAACGCATCGCCGAACAAAGCGGCTTCGGCAGCGCGGCAAACCTGCGCTTGCAGTTTAAAGCCAAGTTTAAGATCAATCCGAATGCCTGGCGGAAAGTATTTGGCAGATAGCTTGCGTTAGTCAATCCAAAATACCTGAGTGCAGGCTGCTTTGGAGGTCGTCTGAAAACCCAAAAAGCAGCCTGTACTTTTCAGACGGCCTTTTTTCTTTTTCAAAGAGTAGAGAAATTTCAAAGAGTTTTTATAAATCATCTTCAAAATCCAAACGCTTGTTCTATCCTAATCATTTATATTCAAAGATGACAATCTCAATCTCATCCTCGCCAATAGAGATAGCGGCTCTTATATGGATACAAGATGCCGTCTGAAAGTTAAGTTTCAGACGGCCTTTGTGTAATGTGAGCTTTCCTACCATTTTTCATTACATCGATGAATCATACTCCCTCTACGATGTAAATTATGTAAACACCGTGTTGATGGTTTATCATAGCAAAGCCTGCACCAAGCAATCATAAATACCGCAATATGTATAAAATCAAAAACCAATAAGAGAAAAAATGAATAAACAACAACTTGCAGCCAAAATTTGGCAATCTGCGAATAAAATGCGTTCCAAAATTGAAGCGAACGAATACAAAGACTACATCTTAGGCTTTATTTTCTACAAATTTTTGTCCGACAAACTGGAGAAATTTGCCCTTGAACAAGGCTTAGAAAAATCAAATTTTGCCGATGAACTTACCGAATCTAACGTGGATCTTGTCAACCATATCAAAAGAAACCTCGGCTATTTCATCAGCTACGAACATCTATTCTCAACTTGGTTAGCCCAAGGCTCGGATTTCAATATTGCCAACGTCCGCACTGCAATGAGCGCTTTCAGCCGCAATATTGCAGAAAACTACATCTCAGTTTTTGACGGCATTTTTAAAACCTTAGAATCCGGTTTGAGCAAATTGGGCGATACCGCCGCCAGCCAAACCAATGCGGTGAAAGACCTTTTCGTGCTGATTGCCGATATTCCGATGGACGGTAAACAAGGCTATGACGTATTGGGCTTTATTTATGAATACCTGATTAGCATGTTTGCTGCCAACGCAGGCAAAAAAGCGGGCGAATTCTATACGCCGCACGAAGTATCTTTGCTGATGTCTGAAATCATTGCCGACCATCTCAAAGACCGTGAAGAAATCAGCATTTACGACCCGACCAGCGGCTCAGGTTCATTGCTGATCAACATCGGCCATAGCGTTGCCAAACATCTCAAAAGCGCCGACAGCATCAAATATTACGCACAAGAATTAAAAGAAAACACTTACAACCTCACGCGCATGAATCTGGTCATGCGCGGCATTTTGCCGAGCAATATTTTCACCCGCAACGCCGACACATTAGAAGACGACTGGCCGCTGGAAGGCGATCCGCTGTATCTGGATGCCGTAGTGTCCAATCCGCCCTATTCCCAGCCGTGGAATCCCAAAGACAAAGAAGGCGACATCCGCTACAAACGCTTTGGCATCGCCCCGCAGGCAAAAGCCGATTTTGCCTTTCTATTACACGACCTCTTCCACTTAAAACCCGACGGCATCATGACCATCGTCTTGCCGCATGGCGTGCTTTTTAGGGGTGGCGAAGAAGAGAAAATCCGCAAAAATCTGATTGAATACAATCATATCGATGCCATTATCGGGCTGCCTGCCAATATCTTTTTTGGTACGGGCATTCCCACCATCATCGTCGTTTTACGCCAAGAGCGCGAACGTAATGACGTACTGATGATTGACGCCTCCAAACATTTCATCAAAGTGGGCAAAAACAACCATTTACAGGCAAGCGACATCAAGCGCATTGTCGATTGCGTGACCCATCGTCGGGAATTGCCTAAATTCTCCCGCATTGTGCCGAAAGCCGAAATTGTGGCAAACGGCTACAACCTCAATATTCCGCGCTATGTCGATTCCGCCGAACCGACGGAGCAATGGGATATTTTCGCCACCATACACGGCGGTATTCCCAAAGCCGAGCTGGCACAATTTGCAGACTATTGGGCAGCCTTTGACGGTTTACAGACGGCCTTATTTACCGATAACGGCACACCTTATGTGCAGCCGAAAACCGACAATCTTAAAGCCGCCATGCAAAGCCACGCCAGCGTGCTGAATTATCAAGCGCAATTTGCCCAAAACTTTGCCGATTTCCCCGCTCGCTTGGAAACCCTGCTGATTGAGCCGATGGAAACGCTCAATATCTCCCAAACCCAGCAGCAGCTTGCAGAACTCATCCGCCAAAAAGTGCAGGCCATGCCCTTATTGGATTTCTATACCGCCTATCAAAAACTCGATGACTTATGGCGCGCCGATGTGGCAGGCATTGCCGCCGATTTGGAGATGATTCAAACTGAAGGCAAACAGGCAATTAAGCAGGTTGATCCATTTATGGTGTTGAAAAAAGACAGCAAAACCAAAAAAGAAGCCGAAGTACAAGACGGCTGGGTGGGGCATATTCTGCCGTTTGAATTGGTGCAGGCCGTCAAATTGCCGCAGGAATTGGCAAACCTAAAAGCCAAAGAAACCCGCTTGGCGGAAATTGCCGCCGAAATGCAAAGCATTTTGGAAAACCTCAGCGAAGAAGAAAAAGCCTGCCCTGCCGTCAATGAAGAAGGCGACGGCTTTATCAATGCCGAAATTCCCAAAGCCTTGCAACAAGAATTGGAATCCGACGGCGTAGCAATCGCCAAAAAATCCGACTTAGCCAAAGCCATCGACAAACACATATTTGCCGAAGAAAGCCTGGGCGCAAAATTGCAGGCTGCCTATAAACTGCTTGCCGAAGAAAAAACGCTCAAGGCGGAACTCAAAACCCAATCCGCCGAGCTTCACAGCAAAACCAAAGCCGCCATTGAATCCCTGGATGATGCCGAAGCCCTCGATTTGCTCCGTCAAAAATGGTTTGTTCCGCTTAATGAGGCGATGTGCAAGCTGCCTGAAAACATGCTGGCGCAATTCAGCCAAAGACTGACCGCACTTTGCGACAAATATGCCGACACCTATCAGCACATCAGCCAACGCAAACAGGAAAGCGCCGCCGCACTGGCACAAATGATGGACGAACTCACCGGCAGCGAATTTAATTTGCAGGGCATTGCCGCATGGCAGGCGATTTTGAAAGGCTAAGGGGACAAAATGAATAAACAACAAGAGCCACGTTTGCGGTTTAAGGGGTTTACGGGGGCGTGGGAAGAAAAAGTGTTGGGCGAGAATGCTAGTTTTACAAAAGGCAGTGGTTACTCTAAATCAGATTTAACAGATAGTGGATTTCCAATAATTTTGTATGGTCGTCTTTATACAAAATATGAAAATATTATTGAAAATGTAGATACTTTTGTTTCTTGTGATAAAAATGCCCTAAAAAGTTTAGGAAATGAAGTTATTGTGCCAGCTTCAGGAGAAACGGCTGAAGATATTGCTCGTGCGTCTGCGGTTTATCAGCAAGATGTAATTTTAGGTGGAGATTTGAATATCATTACACCTAATGAGAATATTGCTTCACCATTTTTAGCTTTAACTTTAACGAATGGGAAAAGTAATCAAGAATTAGCTAAAAAAGCACAAGGAAAATCGGTTGTACACTTACGTAATGATGATTTAAGAGCTTGCAAAATTTCCTTTCCTTCTTTCCTCGAACAAACCCACCTCGGTTTGTTTTTCCGTCGCTTAGACAACCAAATTGCCGAGAGCCGTGCGGTATTGAAAAAAAGCCGTCAGCTTAAAAAGGCAATGCTGGCAAAAATGTTCCCCGCAAACGGTGAAAAAATACCAAAAATCCGCTTTAAAGGGTTTGAGGGGGGGTGGAAGCGAGAAATACTTAAAGATGTGGTTAATGTATTTGATAATTTACGTATCCCAGTATCTGAAAACAAAAGAACTTCAGGCAATACGCCTTATTTTGGAGCAAATGGGATACAAGATTATGTTGATGGTTTCACTCATAATGGAGAGTTTGTATTAATTGCAGAAGATGGTGCAAATGATTTAAAGAACTATCCTGTTCAGTATGTTAATGGGAAGTGTTGGGTAAATAACCATGCTCATATTTTGCAAGGTAAATCTGAAATTTTAAATAATATTTTTTTATTTTCGCGCTTTCAATCAATGGATATTTCCCAATTTTTAGTTGGTGGTGGTCGAGCTAAATTAAATGGAAGCACAATGTTGGAAATTGAAATTGAATTTCCAAAAGATAAAAAAGAACAAACCGCCATCGGTTTGTTCTTCCGCCAACTGGACGAAACCATTGCCTTACAGACGGCAGAAGTCGAAAAATTAAACCAACTTAAAAAAGGGCTGTTGG
Source organism: Neisseria sp. P0008.S004 (assembly GCF_051962755.1). Lineage (NCBI taxonomy): Bacteria > Pseudomonadati > Pseudomonadota > Betaproteobacteria > Neisseriales > Neisseriaceae > Neisseria > Neisseria sp. P0008.S004. The sequence goes on along the minus strand of NZ_JBQCUZ010000005.1, from coordinate 191,489 downwards.
CGGCGATGTTGGTATAGGGCTGTGTTCCTACCCATGATTAAGGCCGTCTGAAAAATTGTAGTAGCGCCCTTACGGAGAAAAAGAATGTTTAATAAAGAAGCTGATTTTGAAAACGCACTGATTGCCTTGCTGTCCACTAAAAGCTGGGAAAAGGAAGTGTTGCGCTATCCCACCGAAGAAAAGTTAATTGCCAACTGGCAGGGGCATTTGAATAAAACCAACCAACATATCGACAAGCTTGATGTGCCGTTGATTCGCACGGAAATGAACCAGATTTTGGAGCAGGTGCAGGCATTGAAAACGCCTTATGCGCTAAACGGCTTTATCAACGGCAAAACAGTGGCCATCAAGCGTGAAAATGAGAAAAGCCGTCATTTCGGCAAGGAAGTGTCGCTGGATATTTTTGACCGTGAGGAAATTTCTGCCGGCAAAAGCCGCTATCAAATTGCCCAGCAGCCCCATTTCACCCCTCGTTCGGATTTATACCCCAAACAGCGTGGCGATTTGATGTTGTTAATTAATGGGATGCCGATGTTTCATATTGAGCTGAAACGCTCTGGCGTGCCCATCAGCCAAGCGACCAATCAAATTGAGCGATACCATAAGGCAGGCGCGTTTTCGGGCATTTTTAGCCTGGTGCAGGTGTTTGTGGCGATGACGCCGGAAGAATGCCGCTATTTTGCCAATACCGGCGGTCAATTAAATCCTGCGTTTTATTTCCGTTGGGCGGATTTCAATAATGTGTATATGAACGATTGGGATAAGGTGGCAACGCATTTCCTCTCGATTCCGATGGCGCACCAGTTTATCGGCGATTACACCATTGCCGATGCGAAAGACGAGCAGCTGAAAGTGTTGCGCAGCTATCAGTATTATGCGGTCAACAAGATTGCTGACACGGTGGCAAAGACAGATTGGGCTTCGGGCAATCAGCGCGGCGGCTATATTTGGCATACCACCGGTTCGGGAAAAACGATGTCGAGTTTTAAATCGGCGCAGTTAATCAGCCGCCGTAAAGATGCGGATAAGGTGATTTTCTTGCTCGACCGTATTGAGCTGGGCAAGCAATCGCTGGAGGAATATCAGAATTTTGCCGATAGTAAAGATGATGTGCAGGCAACGGAAAACACCGCCATTTTGCTCGCTAAGCTGAAAAGCAAACAAGACCGCGACCGCTTAATCGTTACCTCCATTCAAAAAATGAGTAATATCAAGGCGGAAGAAGGGGTAAATGAGGCTGACATCGAGCAAATCAGTGGTAAACGTTTGGTGTTTATCGTTGATGAAGCCCACCGCACTACTTTTGGCGATATGTTGCTCACCATTAAGCACACCTTCCCCAATGCGATTTTCTTCGGCTTTACCGGCACGCCGATTGAAGAAGAAAACGCTAAGAAAAATTCAACCACTGCCACGGTTTTCGGTAATGAATTGCACCGATATTCGATTGCAGACGGCATTCGTGATGAAAATGTGCTGGGCTTTCACCCCTTCCATATCCGCACCTTTAAAGACAGCGATTTACGCAGATCTGTCGCTTTGCAAGAAGCCAAAGCAACAGATGAAAGCGAAGTATTTGCCGATGACCAAAAGAAAAAAATCTACAATCAATTTATAAACGATGTGCCGATGGCGGGAGAATATACTTCAGACGGCAAATATCAAAAAGGCATTGAAGATTATGTACCCAATGTGCAATATCAAACGCCGGAACATGTGAATGCAGTGATCGACGACATGCTGGAAAATTGGCAACGCCTCAGCCAAGGCAAAAAATATCATGCCATTTTTGCCACCAGCTCTATTCCCGAAGCGGTCAATTATTACCGCTTAATTAAAGTCAAAAATTCCGGGCTGAAGCTGACTGCCCTTTTCGATCCCAATATCCTTAATGATGGGCAGGGAAGTGATAAAGAAGAATGGATTGCCGAAATTTTGGCCGATTACAACGCCCAGTTTGGCACAAGTTTCGGCTACGCCACTTATTCCCGATTTAAAACGGATTTGTCGGATAGGTTGTCGCATATCAATGCGTATAAGAGAATCAAGCCCGACGAGCAGCTGGATTTGTTGATTGTGGTTGATCAGATGCTGACGGGCTTCGACAGCAAATGGCTCAATACGCTTTATTTGGACAAAATTTTGGATTACGCCAACCTGATTCAGGCGTTTTCCCGCACTAACCGCTTATGCGACAAAACCGATAAGCCTTTTGGGTTAATCCGCTATTACCGCAAGCCGCATACGATGCAACGCAATATTGAGCGAGCCGTTAAGCTCTATTCGGGCGACCGCCCAATGGGGCTATTTGTGGATAATTTGGATAAGGTTATCGATAAAATGAATGTCTGCTTTGCCGATATTGCCGATATTTTCAAACGTGCGGGAGTGGCAGATTTTGCAACCAATCCTGATGATGCAACTGCGTGTGCGAAGTTTGTCAAACTATTCAATCAGCTCAACGAGCACTTGCAGGCTGCGCGGCTGCTCGGTTTTGTGTGGGAAAAATTAAGCTATGACGTGGTACAGGAAGACGACAGCGTGATCACTGCCACACTCAATTTCGATCAAGAGACCTACGATAAACTGCTGGCACGTTATAAAGATTTATTTAAAGAAGAACTTGGCGGCGGCGGTGGAGGTAGCGATGATGTGCCATTTGATTTGCGTTCGTATATCAATGAAATCGAAACCGATAAAATTGATCAAAATTATATGAATGCCCGTTTTGAAAAATGGCTTAAAACCATCGGCGGCATAGAAGAAGCTGCTGCACTTGAGGAGCTACACCACTCTTTTGCTACGCTTTCTAAAGAAGATCAAAAATTTGCTGAGTTGTTTTTACACGATGTGCAATCCGGTGATATTAAGCTTGACCCAAGTTTGGCATTGAGCGACTACATTACTGATTACAAACAAAAAGATGCCAACGATAAGGTGCTAAAAGTAATTAAAGGTTTAGGGCTGGATGGAGATTTGCTACGTGCACTGTTGGCAAGAAAATATACCAGTGAAAATTTGGACTTAGGCAGACTAAATGACCTAAAAGCAACAGTCGATAGGGAAAAAGCCAAAGTTTATTTTAACGAAGAACGTATATTTTATTTAAATATACGGATTGATGAATTTCTAAGAGAACTAATTACAAGATAGTTATTACCTATTGAAAGATATTAAATAATCATCAAGTTAGCATATCTCTACCTAAACATTAGTCCCCTTACTGACCCAACTACAAAGGCTGGGCCAAATCGTTTTCCGTGTTGTAGCTGATAAAATCCTGCTCATAAGGGAAATGGACAACCCGCGCGCGCTGTTGCTGCAGCCAGCCGCGGATGCTGCGCATTCCTGAATAAAGGTATGGCACAGTGCTTTGCAGGATTTGCGGACGGATGAACATCACACTGTAATGCGGTCTGGCAGAGGTCTCCACATAGAATGCATTGCACAATGGCGTGCGCCGAGCGATGGTTTCAAATTGGGATACCAAATTTTCCGGCAAACGCGGCATATCGCAGGATACGATAAGTAGCCAATCGGCAGTGGCAATTTGCAAATCGTTGGCGGCAGTACATAAAGCGGCTAGAGGGCCGTAATGCTGCCATTGGCGCGAATCCGAGAAAACGTGCGCGCTGCGTTGGGCGTAAGATTCAAGGTTGCGGTTGGCACTGATGGCGATATGGCTGACTTGCGGGCGGATTTTTTCGATAACATGATCTATCAAGGCTTTGTTATGCCATTGCACCAACCCCTTATCGACACCTCCCATCCGGCTTCCCTGCCCGCCGGCCAATATCAGTGCGAAAATTTTCATTTTGGTAGTCCTTTGCGAAGCAGAGTATGGAGTGTGGTTCAAGATGTTGTGTTTATTGGATAAGTTTCAAGGTTTCAGGCCGTCTGAAACCTTATTTTCATGATTTAATTCACTTGAGATGAATTTTATCATAACATGATTTTACATTAAACCCCTGTTTTTTCTTATCATAACCACACAATTATTTTAGACAGGTTGTTTATAGGCCGAAAGAATGATATTTTTATAAGATTATCGGATTAGTTTCCCTGCGTGCATTATGCGTTTATTCTCCGGATCTTCAGACGGCCTGAGCCTGTCTTCGCGTTTAAAACTGCTGACTTTTTTATGGGTCAGTTCGGCATTTTTGTCGATTGTCTTTACCCTGCTGCTTTCTTGGCGTTTGGAAAACGCGGCTAAAACGATTGAAGATGCAGGCAGTTTGAAAATGCAGGTGTATCGTTTGGCCTATATGGCAAGTGTCCGTACACCCAATGCGCAAATTGACAACCAAATCAAAGAATTTGAGCGTACGCTGGCCAATGTGACGCAAAGTGATGCCATTCATCCGCTGATTCCGTCTCAAACGCCGTTGGCTTACGACTTGATTCAATCGATGCTGTTGATTGATTGGGAATCCAATATCAAGCCGTCTTTGCAACATTACGAGCGTCCGACCCAAATCGGCTTATACCGTTTTGCCGGCAATATTGAGCTGTTTTTACAGGCGATGGAAAATGCCAACGAGCAAAATACCTTGTGGCTGCGCCGCTTTCAAATGGCCATGATGCTGATGATTGTTGTGGCTGCTGGTTTGATGATTGTTTGGCATTACTCATGGATTATCCGCCCCTTGGAAAAACTGCGTGATGGCGTAGAAACCATCAGTAAAGGGCATTTCGGCGTTCAAATCGAGACAGACCAGATCCGTGAGTTTGCCCAAGTAAGCAAGGGCTTTAACCAAATGAGCCGCCGTCTGCATACGCTTTATACAGACTTGGAAGGACAAGTTGCCAAACAAACCCAAGACTTGGCGCGGCAAAACCGTGATTTGACCCTGCTCTACCAAACCACGCGCAATCTGCACCAAACCTTTACGCCGCAACAGGCCGCAGAAGAATTTTTGGCTCAGATTCTGCCGGCGTTTTCCGCTTTGGGCGGTACGGTATATCTTTCCGATGAAGAACGCAAACGCTCTGACTTGGCGGCAAGTGTCGGTGAAACCGAAGAGGGAAATCGTGTAGAATTCCCAATCGTTTACCAAGACGAACAGCTCGGTGTATTGGCCCTGTATTTTTCAGACGGCCATATGCCTGATGAGCAAGACGAAAAACTGCTGCATACCTTAAGCGGACAGCTGGGCATTTCCATCGCCAACAACCGCATGGAACAAGAGCGCCGCCTGCTTGCAGTCTTGCAGGAGCGTAACTTGATTGCGCAAGGTTTGCATGACAGCATCGCACAAGCTTTGACCTTTTTGAATTTGCAGGTACAAATGCTGGAAAGCGCGTTTGCTTCAGACCAACGCGAGCAGGCAGAAGAAAATATCGGCTTTATCAAAGATGGCGTGCAGGAATGCTACGAGGACGTACGCGAACTTTTGATGAATTTCCGCACCAAAATCAGTAATAAAGATTTTCCTGAAGCGGTAGAATCGCTGCTGGCGCGTTTTGAACGACAAACCGGTATTCCAGTTGATTTAAAATGGCAGGACGACGGGCAGGCTTTGAATTATGATGAGCATTTGCAGATCATCTTCATTTTGCAGGAAAGCCTGTCCAATATCCGGAAGCACGCGCGTGCGCAACATGTCAGCGTCGAAATTGCCAACCACGGCGATTTTGTCATGACAATTCGGGACGACGGCGCAGGCTTTAATAAAGAACACCTATCAAACCGGCCTTCAGGCGAACATGTCGGCTTGGGCATTATGCAGGAACGGGCCCAACGGATTAACGCAGAATTGGCCATTACATCGCAGATTGGGCAAGGTACGGCGGTTATGCTGACTTTGCCGCAACAAATGAGAACAGCATCATGACGATTAAAATTACCCTTATTGACGACCACACCCTATTTCGCAGCGGCATCAAAGCCCTGCTCTCCCGCCAGCCTGATTTTGAAGTCGTCAGCGAAGCTTCAGACGGCCTGGCCGGCGTAAAAATGGTTGAGCAGCTCAAGCCTGATGTAGTCTTGCTGGATTTGGATATGCCGGTCATGAACGGCCGCGAAGCATTGGCTCAAATTTTAAGTATCAATCCGCAGCTGACCGTCATCATGCTGACCGTTTCTGAAGACAGCGACGATTTGACCGAATGTATGCGTATGGGTGCAAAAGGCTTTTTGCTGAAAAACATCAACGCCGACTTCCTGTTAGAAAGCATCCGCAAAGCTGTCGATGGCGACAACGTCTTTTCTCCAGAAATGACCAGCCGCTTGGTGCAATCGCTGATTTCCCCTTCTCCTTCCCGCTCCGACCATCTGCTGGAGCAACTGACCCCGCGCGAAATGGAAATCTTGGGCTATCTTGCCGCCGGACACAGCAACAAAATCATTGCCCGCCATTTAAATTTGGCTGAGTCAACCGTCAAAGTGCATGTACAAAACCTGTTGCGCAAGTTAAACCTAAGCAGCCGCGTCCAAGCAGCGGTTTATGCAGTGCAACACAAAGTACCGCAACCGGTATTGTCTTAAAAAGGCCGTCTGAACCTGAAACCTTGTTGTTGAAAGGTTTCAGGAAAAGCGTTTATTCGCTATAATCACGCCGATTTATATGCAGGGTTGTCTGATTCTTTCAGACGGCCTTTTTATTTGATTTCTCACTGATTTAAAACAACATGTCTGAAAACATTCCAGAAAATACGCCCGAAAATACCGTTCCAGAAGAACACAAACGCAGCATCCGCAGTTTCGTCTTGCGCCAAGGCCATATGACCGCAGCCCAACAGCGCGCCATCGATACAATGTGGCCGCAATTTGGTGTGGACTTCCAAGAAGCTCCTTTGGATTTGAACCATGCTTTTGGACGGGATAATCCTAAAGTTTTGGAAATCGGTTTCGGTATGGGCGTCGCGACAGTGGAAATTGCCAAACGTCTGCCCGATACCGACTTTTTAGCGATTGATGTTCACGGCCCGGGCGTCGGTAATATCTTGAAGCTGATTGAGGAAGAACACATTTCCAATATCCGCGTGATGCGTCATGATGCAGTGGAAGTAGTAGAAAAGATGCTGGAAGACGGTTCTTTAGACGGCATTCATATTTTCTTCCCTGACCCTTGGCACAAAAAGCGCCATAACAAACGCCGCTTGGTACAAGTGCCATTTGTTGAAAAGCTGTTGCCCAAACTCAAAAGTGGCGGCTATGTCCATATGGCGACCGACTGGGAAGAATACGCCGTGCAAATGCTGGAGGTTTTGAGCAGTTTCGACTCTTTGCAAAACACGGCTGCCGATTACGCCCCTACGCCTGATTATCGTCCTGAAACCAAATTTGAAGCCCGAGGCAAACGATTGGGTCATGGCGTTTGGGACTTGGTGTTCCGTAAGAAATAAAGCCAAACATAAAACACAAGGCCGTCTGAAAAATTTCAGACGGCCTTTTATCTTACTGATTAAGCCAAGAAAAGTTTATAAGCCGGATTGTCGGTTTCTTCTTTATAGACATAACCCAAGCTATCCAAGAAGTCGGCAAAAGCCTCATTGTCGCTTTCAGGTACATCGATACCGACTAAAATACGGCCGTAGTCCGCACCATGATTGCGATAATGGAACAAAGTAATATTCCATTCGGCACGCATATGGTTCAAGAAACGGGACAATGCGCCGGGGCGCTCCGGAAATTCAAAGCTGACCAAGCGTTCGCCGGATACTTTTTCCGTACGTCCGCCGACCATGTAACGGATATGGATTTTGGCGATTTCGTCATTGGTCAGATCGACATTGGGCAGGCCTGCTTCAGTCAGTTGTTCACTGATGACAGCCAAGTCTTGCGCACCGGCAGTTTGCAAGCCGACAAAAATATGAGCATTGTTGTCATTGCCGTAGCGATAGTTGAACTCGGTAATGTTCCGAGTGCCCAAGACATTGATAAATTTAAGGAAGCTGCCTTTTTCTTCAGGAATGGTAACGGCGAAAATACCTTCGTTGCCCTCGCCCAGCTCACTGCGTTCTGAAACATGGCGCAGACGGTGGAAGTTCATGTTGGCACCGCTGGTGACGGCAACCAAATTTTGACCTTGGATATTGTTTTTCGCAACGTAAGCCTTCAAGCCGGCAAGGGCCAATGCGCCCGCAGGCTCGGTAATGCTGCGCGTATCGTCAAAAATATCTTTAATCGCGCCGCACAACATATCCGTATTGACCGTAATAATTTCGTCCAACAGCTCTTTACACAGGCGGAAAGTTTCCTCGCCCACCACTTTAACCGCCGTGCCGTCTGAAAACAGGCCGACATCTTTCAAATGTACGATTTCCCCTGCCTCTACCGATTGCTTCATACAGCAAGAATCATCGGTTTGCACGCCAATGACTTTAATTTCAGGGCAAACCTGTTTAATAAATGCCGCAACGCCTGCTGCCAAACCGCCACCGCCAATCGGCACAAAAATCGCATTGATATTGCGGTGTTGACGGAGGATTTCCATGCCAACAGTTCCCTGACCGGCAATCACATCAGGATCATCAAATGGCGCGATATAAGTCAGTTTTTCCTTTTCTGCCAGCTCCATCGCATAATCATAGGCATCGTTGTAAGACACGCCTTTCAATACCACTTCGCCGCCTCGGCTCTTGACTGCGTCAATTTTGATTTTCGGCGTAGTTTCCGGCATCACGATGACGGCGCGGCAACCCAAATATTGAGCCGACAAAGCCACACCCTGTGCATGGTTGCCCGCGCTTGCTGCAATCACGCCACAATCCAAGGCTTCTTTAGGCAGCTTCGCCATTTTGTTGTACGCGCCGCGAATTTTGAACGAAAACACCGGCTGCAAATCTTCACGTTTGAGCAAAACCTGATTGTTCAGACGGCCTGACAGACTGCGCGCCAAATCCAAGGGAGTTTCTACGGCCACATCATAAACGGAAGCGGTCAAAATACGGGTTAGATAATCAGAAAGAGGAAGGGAATGGTTCATGGTATTTTAGTGTTCGGAAATAAATTGCAATTCGGTCAAATCGACCGGAGGAAAAAGTTAAAACCATACCCCTGAGGCCGTCTGAAGGCAAGAAAAATCTTAGCAAAGCCTAAATGAGACGGTATAATGTCCGCTTAATATCTATTTAATATGCCAAACTGTTTACTTTGAAAGAAACAGTGTCCACTCATATTCAAATCCATAAATAATGATGAAAAAAACGCTACTTAGCTTAATTTTTGCTGCCCTCCTGAATACTCCTGCCCTCGCTGCCGACCCGGTTGCATCCGCACCTGCCGTACAAAGTGAGGCTCAAACGCAGCCGCTGCTGCACAGCATCAACAGCCCGACAACGCCGCCGGAAATTGCGGCGACCGCCTATATTGTTACCGATCTGCACAGCAAGCAAACCTTGGCATCCAACAATGCCGATACCCCTATCGAGCCTGCCGCGTTGACGCAAATGATGACAGCCTACCTTGCCTTTAAAGCACTGGAAAACGGTACGCTTCAAGCAGATCAAATGCTGACAGTTTCAAACGTCGGCTGGAAAGTCGAAGGTTCGCGCATGTTCCTCGACCCCAAAGTTCCTGTCAGCGTCAGCGATTTGATTAAGGGTACAACCATCCAATCGGCCAACGATGCCGCCATTACCCTTGCCGAAGCCCTTGGCAACGGCTCTATCGACGAATTCGTCAAACAAATGAATGAAGAAGCCAAACGCTTGGGCATGAAGCACACCCACTTCAACAACCCGACTGGCATTTCTTCTAACGGCCATGTTTCAACCGTTGGCGACTTGGCCATTTTGGCAGCCGCACTGATCAACGACTATCCTAAATACTATCCTTTGTTTGCAAACAAATCTTTCAAATACAATAATATCGAGCAGCCCAACCGCAATCTTCTGCTCTATCGCGACAGCAGTATCGACGGTTTGAAAACCGGCTATTCTGAAGGCGCAGGCTACCATCTCGCCGCTTCCAGCAAACGCAACAACCGCCGTATTGTTTCCATTCTTGCCGGTGCCGAATCTACCGAAGCGCGCGCCAGCGAAAGCAGCAAATTGCTCAACTGGTCATTACAGGCATTTGATACGCCTAAACTGTACAACGGCGGAGAAGTGATTTCCCAAGTCAAAGTTTACAAAGGCAGCACCAAAGCCGTAGATATCGGTTTCTTGGACGATGTTTACATTACCATTCCCCACGATACCGGCAAAAACGTCAAACCAATCTTAGAAACGCTTCAGCCCGTCCTCGCCCCGATTGAAAAAGGCCAAGTATTGGGCAAGCTGAAAGTCATGAAAGACGGCAAAATCATTGCCGAAAAAGACGTCGTCGCACTGACCGGCGTGGAAGAAGGCAGCTGGTTGCGCCGTATGTGGGACGCGATTGTGTTGTGGTTTAAAGGTTTATTCAGTTAATCATCTTTCTATCAAAACATAAATAAAGGCCGTCTGAAATATTTCAAACGGCCTTTTGTATATCTGTTTTATGGCTTTAATAAAAATTCCTAACAAGAAATTTATCCATTTTAATCTTAGCAGTTTCAGTGATTGATAATATGAAACGCTTCAAAAAAATGCCGTCTGAAAACATAAAGATTTCCAGACGGCATTTCAATACCTTAATAGGTTATCAGCATGGGCTTAAACTAAGCCTTTTTTCTCCAGATAGCTTTCGTAATCGCCCAAGTAGTGTTCATATCCGCCTTTGCCATCCAATTCGATGATTTGGGTAGCCAATGAAGATACAAACTGACGGTCGTGCGAGACGAAAATCAGCGTACCGTTGTATTTTTCCAGCGCCATGTTCAAGGATTCGATGCTTTCCATGTCCATGTGGTTGGTCGGTTCATCCATGACCAAGACATTGGGTTTCAACAGCAACAGTTTGCCGTAAAGCATACGGCCTTTTTCGCCACCGGAGAGAACCTTCACTTTTTTCACGACATCGTTGCTGCCGAAGAGCAAGCGGCCTAAAGTGCCGCGGATGACTTGTTCGTCATCGCCTTCCTGACCCCATTGGCGCATCCATTCGCTCAGGTCCATATCGACGTCGAAGTCGTTTTCATGGTCTTGCGGATAGTAGCCGACACTGGCTTTTTCCGCCCATTTGATGGTGCCTTCGTCCGGCAACAGGCCGTCTGAATATTCGGGGTTGTATGCGCCGGCCAAGAGTTTCAGCAAGGTAGATTTACCTGCGCCGTTCGGGCCGATGATGGCAAGGCGTTGGCCTGCTTCAAGGATGAAGTTCAGGTTTTTAAACAACTGGGTTTCAAAACGTTTGGCCAGTTTTTCAACTTCCACAGCCTGACGGTGCAACTTGGCTTTTTCGTCGGCTTCAAAACGGATATATGGGTTTTGACGGGTAGAAGGTTTGACTTCGACCATCTCAGATTTGATTTTGTCTGCCTGTTTCAGACGGCTGGTTGCCTGACGGGCTTTGGATTTGTTGGCAGAGAAGCGTGCGACGAACTCTTGCAGCTCTTGCAGTTTCTCTTTGGCTTTGGCGTTGTCTTTCAGGGCACGCTCACGCGATTGGGCGGAAGCGAGCATATAGTCGTCGTAGTTGCCCGGATAGATGGTGATGGTGTTGTAGTCCAAATCCGCCATGTGGGTGCAGACTTCGTTCAAAAAGTGACGGTCGTGCGAAATAATAATCATGGTGGAGTCGTATTGGTTCAACACGCCTTCCAGCCAGCGGATGGTATTAATGTCCAAGTTATTGGTCGGTTCGTCCAAGAGCAATACATCTGGCTTAGAGAACAGGGCTTGCGCCAGCAATACGCGCAGTTTGAAGCCCGGGGCAACTTCTGCCATGGTCGCATTGTGCAAATCTTCGGAAATGCCCACGCCGCTCAACAATTCGGCAGCGCGTGCTTCGGCGGTGTAGCCGTCGTATTCGGCGAACTTGGCTTCCAATTCGGCGGCTTTCATATAGTCGTCTTCGGTGGCTTCGGGGTTGGCGTAAATTGCATCACGCTCGGTCATCGCCGCCCACATTTCTGTATGACCCATCATCACCACGTCCAGCACGCGCATATCTTCGTAGGCAAACTGGTCTTGGCGTAATTTACCCAAACGCACGCCGTTTTCAATCGCTACTTCGCCGGCAGTCTGTTCCAAATCGCCGCCGAGGATTTTCATGAAGGTGGATTTGCCTGAGCCGTTGGCGCCGATCAAGCCGTAACGGTTGCCTTCGCCGAATTTGACGGATACGTTTTCAAACAGCGGCTTTGCGCCGAACTGCATGGTGATGCCGTTGGTAGAAATCATTATTCGTAAAACCTTTATAAATAGAATGTTATAATCGGACGCGATTGTAGCATATTTTTGCAAAGACCTCAGGATTGAGGCCATGGCAAATGCGCCCAATTTCGATGCAAGATGAAAACAGGCAACGCTTCACGCAAAAATGCGTTGTAGGCAGCCTTTCAGGCCGTCTGAAACGGAGAAACGATATGGAAACGCACAAAATCTATTACGCCGTGATTATTTTGGTATGTGCCGCTTCCATGCTGCTCAGCCCGTTTTTCTATATCCGCCGCACGCGCTCGGGCGCTGAATTACGACGTGCGCCCAGACAGTGGAAGCCCATCCTCTTCGCCAACATCATCATGATTGCGGCTTTGCTTGTTTGGTGGAAATGGTTTTAAGGAAAAATAAAAAATGAACAAAATCTGGATCAGCACATTACTGCTCACTTTGACAACTGCGGTTTCCGCCGCGCCTATTTTTGAATGTACCGATTCTGCCGGCCGCAAAGTCTATACCCAAGCCGGCGGCAAAAACTGCAAAGCCAGCAATATCGGCAAACCGTCCGTATATACTTCTGCGCCTGTTTCAACACCGGCAACGCCGACTTTCCCAAGTAAAACCGAGCAAGCGGAAGAAGCTGTCGCCCCGGTCAATCCGGCTGACGTCGGCGCGGCCAAGCGTGCTTTAGATACCGCCAAGAAAAATTTGGAAGAAGGCAAAAAAATACGTTATGGCAATGAACGCAACTATGCCCGCTATCTCGAACGGATCAAGGGTTTGGAAAAAGCCGTCCGCTCGGCTCAGGAAAACTATGACGCGGCGCAACACCAGCCTGCATCTCAAGATCCTGTTGCCTATTGATCCTTACCACACCAGCAAGGCCGTCTGAAATTTGGTTTTCAGACGGCCTTTTCATGTCTTCAATATAACAAAATCGTCTTTATACCAAACAAAGCATTCTTTCCAGTTTTCAGACTGCCTTGTTAAAGTAAGCGTGTATTAAATTCTGACGGTTGCCATTATGTTGTTACTCAAAACGCCTTCTGTATTGCCGGGTTTCAAACTCAGCCTGGGCTTGACGGTTTTATGCCTGTCGCTTTTGGTGGTTTTGCCGTTTGCGATGATGGCGGCCAAAGCGGCAGAAATCGGCTGGAGCGGATTTTGGAACACGATTACCGAACCCAATGTCTTGGCGGCCGTCTGGCTGAGCTTGCGGATGTCGTTTTATGCGATGTTGACCAATATCGTGTTCGGCACGTTGGTCGCCTGGGTATTGGTGCGCTACGAATTTCCAGGCAAAGGGTTGGTAAACGCTTTGGTCGATTTGCCGTTTGCGCTACCGACAGCAGTAACAGGCATTGCATTGGCAACCTTGTATGCGCCCAATGGCTGGATAGGCCGTTTTTTCGAGCCTTTGGGCATCAAAATCGCCTTTACGCCCATCGGTATTTGGATTGCGCTGATTGTCGTCAGTCTGCCCTTTATCGTCCGCGCCGTGCAGCCGGTATTGGAAGAATTGTCAGGCGAGTATGAAGAAGCTGCGGCAACTTTGGGCGCAAGCCGTTGGACTACGTTCCGCCGTGTCCTTTTGCCTGAAATCACACCGGCCTTGTTGACCAGTGCAGGCATGATGTTTGCCCGCTCTACCGGCGAATACGGCTCGGTCATTTTCATCGCAGGCAATATTCCGATGGTGTCTGAAATCCTGCCATTGATTATTACCGGAAAACTGGAGCAATACGATGCTCAGGGCGCGTCTGCCGTTGCTCTGTTTATGCTGATGATTTCATTTGTCATCCTGCTGATTTTAAACATTATGCAATGGACTTTAAGCCGCCGCGCCGGAGCGAGGGTTTAACAAACAACAGGCCGTCTGAAACATCAAGCAAACATTTTTCAGACGGCCTAAAAGGATACAAGAATAAATAGAGACTTCACTAACATGAAAACCCATTCCACTAATCCAAACTTGAGCGAACCGCGTTGGCTGCGCGTATTGCTGACTGCTACCGCCTTGGGCTTTCTGCTGCTGATGCTGGTCGTGCCTTTGGTTGCCGTATTCTATGAGGCCTTAAAAGGCGGTTGGGATTTATACCTGCAATCCTTGACCGATCCCGAGGCATGGTCTGCCATCAAATTGACGCTGATTACCGCGCTGATTGTCGTCCCCGTCAATGCCGTCTTGGGCGTGGCGATGGCGTGGCTGCTGACCCGTTTCGACTTCCGCGGCAAGCAGTTGCTGACTACCCTGCTCGATTTGCCGTTTTCCGTATCGCCCGTGGTGGCCGGTTTGATGTTCGTCTTATTGTTCGGCGCGCACACGGCATTGGGCGGCTGGCTGGAAGCGCAAGGCATACAGATTATCTTCGCCATCCCCGGCATTATTTTGGCGACGCTGTTCGTTACCTTCCCCTTTGTTGCGCGCGAAATCATTCCTTTGATGCAGGCGCAGGGCGACAGCGAAGAACAGGCCGCGCTGATTCTCGGCGCAAGCGGCTGGCAGATGTTTTGGCGCGTTACCCTGCCCAACATCAAATGGGCGCTGCTCTACGGCATCATCCTCACCAACGCCCGCGCAATGGGCGAGTTCGGCGCGGTCAGCGTGGTATCGGGACACATACGCGGCGAAACCAACACCATCCCGCTTTTGGTTGAAATCTTCTACAACGAATACAACTTCACCGGCGCATTCGCCCTCTCCAGCGTATTGGCACTTTTAGCCTTGGCTACCTTGCTGGTGCAAAACATCATTACCAAATTACAAGATAAAAAACTCGCCGCCGCCGAAAGGAACGCAGCATGAGCATCACTATTCAAAACTTAAACAAACACTTCGGAGCGTTCCACGCGCTGAAAAACATCAACCTCAACGTCCCCACCGGCAAACTCGTTTCCCTGCTCGGCCCTTCCGGCTGCGGCAAAACCACGCTCTTGCGCATTATTGCCGGGCTGGAAAACGCCGACGGTGGCCAAATTCTCTTTGACGGGCAAGACGTCACCGCCAAGCATGTGCGCGAGCGCAAAGTCGGTTTCGTGTTCCAACACTACGCCCTCTTCCGCCACATGAACGTGTTTGACAACGTCGCCTTCGGTTTGACCGTATTGCCCAAATCCGAACGCCCATCCAAAGAACAAATCCGCGCCAAAGTCGAAGAACTGCTCAAACTCGTGCAGCTCTCCCACCTCGCCAAATCCTATCCGCACCAGCTCTCCGGCGGCCAACGCCAACGTATCGCCCTTGCCCGTGCGCTTGCGGTCGAACCGAAACTCCTGCTTTTGGACGAACCCTTCGGCGCACTGGATGCCAAAGTGCGCAAAGAATTACGCACTTGGTTGCGCGACATCCATCACAACCTAGGCGTAACCAGCATTTTAGTAACACACGACCAAGAAGAAGCCCTCGAAGTTTCTGACGAAATTGTCGTCATGAACCACGGCAAAATCGAACAAACCGGCAGCGCCGAAGCCATTTACCGTAAACCTGAAAACGCCTTCGTTACCGAGTTCTTAGGCGAAACCGACGCTTTTGAAGGACGCATCGAAAAAGGCATCTGGCACTACAACGGCTTCGCGTGGAAATTGGACGCGCACTACAAATGGCAGGAACAAACCGCTATCGGCTATATCCGCCCACACGAATGGCAGCTTGCAGCCGAAAACGAAACACCGATGATTCGTGCCAAAATCGAAAAAATCCACGCCGTCGGCGCATTGACGCATATTTTGGTGAAACACGACAAACAGGACGTACATATCACGCTGGCAGGCAGCGATGCCGCGCGTTACCAAATCGCCGAAGGCAAAGAATTGAACCTGATTCCGAAACAGGTTTATGTCTTTTCTCAAAACGAACTGATTGAATATTCGATTTGAGACTAAATCATAAGGTCGTCTGAAAATCTGCTTTCAGACGGCCTTTCATCTTATTCAAACCTGCCAATCAATCGGCTCTAAACCATGCGCCTGCAAATAAGCGTTTGCCTGCGAAAAATGTTTGCAGCCGAAAAAGCCACGATACGCCGATAAAGGCGAAGGGTGCGGCGCGGTCAGCACCAAATGACGGCTGCGGTCGATAAACGCGCCTTTCTTCTGCGCATGGCTGCCCCACAGCATAAAGACCAAATGCTCGCGTTCCTTATCCAATTGTCGGATAACTTCATCGGTAAACGCCTCCCAACCAAAAGTCGCATGAGAATGAGCCGAACCAGCACGGACAGTCAACACCGTGTTCAACAGCAACACGCCCTGTTCCGCCCAATGCTGCAAATAGCCGTGTTGCGGAATCTGAAAATCCTCAATATCCGTCGCCAACTCTTTATAAATATTGACCAGCGATGGCGGCACCGCAATTTCAGATTGCACGGAAAACGCCAAACCATGCGCCTGCCCCGCGCCGTGATACGGGTCTTGCCCCAAAATCACTACTTTTACATTTCCGAATTCAGTCGTCCGAAAGGCATTGAATACGTCACGTTCAGGCGGATAAACGGTTATCCCCGCCTGCCTTTCATGGCGTACCTTCTCCAAAATCATTTGAAAATACGCCTTTTCTTTTTCCGCACCAATTGCCTCGTGCCAAGTCTGCATTGTTTACCGCTCCGTATTTGAATGGACTTATTATAAAGGATATGCCGCATAACGATATGGTTTGTTGCCGCCGGACTGAATCTTATCGACAGCAACAAGCCTAAAGCGTCATAATAGCGTTCTGAATCAGGCCGTCTGAAAACCCAATACGGCTTTTCAGACGGCCTTTTTATATCGTTCGATTTTTATATGAATACACAAACCATCAAAACCTATCTTGTCGGCGGCGCTGTCCGCGACCATCTGTTAGGCCTGCCCGTCAAGGACCGCGACTGGGTAGTCGTCGGTGCAGATGCGCAAACCATGCTGGCTCAAGGCTATCAACCTGTCGGCAAGGATTTTCCCGTCTTTCTCCATCCAGACAGCCACGAAGAATACGCCCTCGCCCGTACCGAGCGCAAAACCGCCAAAGGTTATGCCGGATTCAGCTTTCATGCCGATAAAGACGTTACGCTGGAACAAGACCTGATGCGCCGCGACCTGACCATCAATGCCATGGCGCAAGATTCAGACGGCACAATCATCGATCCCTTTGGCGGACAACAAGACTTGGCGGCCGGCATCCTGCGCCACGTTTCGCCTGCCTTTGCCGAAGACCCCGTGCGGATTTTGCGTATCGCCCGTTTTGCCGCGCGTTATGGTTTTCAAATTGCCGATGAAACCATGTCGCTGATGCGGCAAATGGTAGAAAACGGCGAAGCGGATGCCTTGGTTGCCGAACGCGTCTGGCAGGAATTGGCCAAAGGCTTGATGGAAAAAAATCCGCGCCGAATGATTGAAGTTTTGCGCGAATGCGGCGCACTCAAAGTTTTACTGCCCGAAGTCGATGCCCTTTTCGGCGTACCGCAACGCGCCGACTATCATCCCGAAATCGACAGCGGTATTCATACGCTGATGGTTGTACAACGAGCCGCCGAGATGAACCTATCCCTCGCCGAACGCTATGCCGCCTTATTGCACGACTTGGGCAAGGCAAAAACACCGGCCGATATACTGCCGAAACACTACGGACACGACGTCAATGGAGTCGAACCCGTCCGCGAAGTCAATCAACGCCTGCGCGCGCCCAAACACTGTGCCGAGCTTGCCGAACTCATCTGCCGTTGGCACATCATGCTCCATCAAGTCGGGCAGTTCAAAAGCAAAACCATTTTGAAGATTTTGAAAAAAACCGACGCGTTCCGCCGCCCCGAACGTTTTCAGACGGCCTTAAACGTCTGCGTGGCTGACAAACAAGGCCGTCTGAACCTTGAAGACGCCCCCTATCCGCAACGTGAACACTGGCTGGCCTTACTTGAGGCCGCCAACCAAGTAGATGCAGGCAAAATTGCCGCCGAGTGCCGCACACAAGGAAAAGCCCATTTAATTGCCGAACAAATCGATCATGCACGCTTGGCGCAAATTAGGCCGCTGCAAAAAGCGTATCAGGCTGAAAAAATAGGAGGCTATTGATGGTATAGACAAGCTTTGAAACAGCCACCACGATATCCGCTATAATCCACACCTTGACCATCTTATTTCAACAATAAAAATCATGACTATCCAGACCGATTTACTTCACGAAAAAATCAGCAATGAAGATTATCAACGCCTCATTGTTAAACACAGCGAATCTTTCAGCGACGGCGAAATCCGCCTATTGAATGAGATTTTGGAAAAATTTGAATTTGATGTCGTACAGGAACAAGCATTGGCGCAAGCCGTGATGCAGCAGGTGCGCTTTGACCCCAATGCCTACCACATCGACAGCGACGACGAAGACACAACCGGCATCTGCCCCCACTGCATCAATCCGCCCATGCCGCCCCTGCGCGATTATTTGGTTTGGCGCGAAACACGCGGTTAGGAATTTTCCTAATCGATTTTGATAAGTTATTAACCATTCACTATCAAACAAGGCCGTCTGAACAGGTGTCATCGTTACATTTGTTCAGACGGCCTTTTGTAAATAAATGTTCATGACTAGGATAAATCAGTATAATCTGCGCCGTTTGAATTTTCTTCGGAGCTTTTATGAACCAGCTTAAAACGGCGGTAGCCGGTGCACAGATTTTGTTTGTCGCATTCGGTGCCATGGTGCTTGTGCCGCTTTTGACGGGACTGAACCCGGCTTTGGCATTATTGGGTGCAGGCTTGGGCACCTTGTTGTTCCAATTGGTTACCAAACGTAAAGTGCCGATTTTCCTCGGCTCTTCTTTTGCCTTTATTGCACCGATTATCTATTCCATCGGCGAATGGGGCCTGCCTTCTACCATGTTCGGCCTGTTTGCGGCAGGTTTCATGTACTTTGTCTTTGCCGCGCTAATTAGATGGCGTGGTCTGGATGCGGTACACAAACTGTTGCCGCCCGTGGTTATCGGTCCGGTGATTATGGTAATCGGTTTGTCCGTAGCCGCTGCAGCCAGCAGCATGGCTATGGGTCAGGCGGATGGAAAACAGGTCATCGACTATATCGACTCGCTGATTCTCTCCGGCTTTACCTTTGCGGTAACCGTCATTGTTTCTGTCTTCGGCAGCAAGATGATGAAGCTGATTCCGATTCTGATCGGCGTGGCTTCAGGCTATGTGTTGGCTTTGATCATGGGCTTGGTCGATACCAGCGCCATCATCAACGCTCCTTGGTTTGCCGTCCCTCATTTTGAAACGCCTCAAGTCAATTGGCAGGCTGCCTTGTTTATGTTGCCCGTTGCCATTGCCCCGGCTATCGAACACATCGGCGGCATTATGGCCATCGGTAATGTGACCGGCAAAAACTACACCAAAGACCCGGGCTTGGACAAAACCCTCGCCGGCGACGGCTTGGGCGTGTGCGTGGCCGGTTTGATTGGCGGCCCTCCTGTGACCACTTACGGTGAAGTAACCGGAGCGGTGATGATTACCAAAAACAGCAACCCCGTCATCATGACTTGGGCAGCAATTTTTGCGATTTTCATGGCGTTTTTCGGTAAATTCAACGCGTTTTTGGCTTCGATTCCTATGCCGGTTATGGGCGGCATTATGTTGCTGCTGTTCGGTACAATCGCCTCTTTGGGCATCAAAACATTGATTGATGCAAAAGTCGATTTGATGCAGCCGAAAAATCTGGTTATCGTCAGCTCCGTATTGACAACCGGTATCGGCGGCATGATTATCAAAGTAGGTACTTTGAGCTTCGCCGGTGTAGGTTTGTGCGCCGTATTGGCCATTATCCTGAACTGCGTTTTGCCCAATACAAAATCAGAAGAAGCATAAATAGCTGGTTCATAAACTCAAAGGCCGTCTGAAAATAAGGTTTCAGACGGCCTTTTTATTACGCTTTATACAATGAAAAATGCCAGAGACTTTATCATCTCCGGCATTTTTGAATAAGGTGGCGAGCCGAACCCCCGGCACTGGCTCATCAGAGTGGGCTGCTGGCTTCCGCCCCTGACCCGGTGTTCCGAATTACCATGCGGGGAGACCCGCCATAGAAGAAACGCATTATAGCGGTTTTACAGAAAAACTCAAGCGATAAAATCTATCAGGCCGTCTGAAAACCATTTACACGACAAGATTGTAAACAATATTACCTAGTTGCAAATCATTCCCATTGAAATGTTTATCGTCTTTTCCGTTGAAAAATATCGAAAATTACACTACATTAACACTTTACGGCATCAAGAAGAAATTGCATTTTTCAGACGGCCTTTAATATAAAAACATTACATCCATCAACGGAACACAACCATGACCACGACTACTGCCCCTCAGCGTATTCGAGAAATTCCCTATAACTATACTTCTTATACCGACCGCGAAATCGTCATCCGACTGTTGGGCGACGAAGCGTGGCAAATCCTGCAAGACCTGCGCGGTCAACGGAAAACAGGACGTTCGGCACGAATGCTGTTTGAAGTATTGGGCGATATTTGGGTGGTCGTGCGCAATCCGTATCTGGTCGATGACTTGTTGGAGCACCCGAAACGCCGCGCCGCGCTGGTGCGGGAAATGCGCCACCGTTTAAACGAAATCCGCAAGCGCCGCGACGACAATCAGCAAGTGGATGTCTTGGTTGCCGCAGCAGAAAAAGCAGTCGAACGTTTTGATAGCAGTTTTGATGAAACCATCCAAAAACGCCATCAGATTTTGGAACGTTTAAGCAAAATCACCAAGCCGCACAATATTATGTTCGACGGGCTGGCGCGGGTAACGCACGTTACTGATGCGACCGACTGGCGCGTGGAGTATCCGTTTGTCGTCGTCAATCCTGATACCGAGGCAGAGATCGCGCCTTTGGTGCGCGCCTTAATTGAGTTGGACTTGGTCATTATCCCACGCGGCGGCGGTACGGGTTATACCGGCGGCGCAGTACCTTTGGACGCAAACAGCGCAGTCATCAATACCGAAAAACTCGACAAGCATCGCGGCGTCGAATACGTTGAGCTGGCAGGCTTGGACGGCAGACATCCGATTATCCATTGCGGCGCAGGCGTGGTAACCCGACGAGTGGAAGAAACCGCGCATCAGGCAGGTTTGGTGTTCGCCGTTGATCCGACCTCCGCCGATGCGTCTTGCGTAGGCGGTAATGTGGCGATGAATGCAGGCGGTAAAAAAGCCGTGCTGTGGGGTACTGCCTTGGACAACCTCGCCTACTGGAACATGGTTAACCCTCAAGGCGAATGGTTGCGTATCGAACGCGTGCGCCACAATTTCGGCAAAATCCACGATGAAGAAACCGCCATATTTGACGTACATACGCTGGATTCAGACGGTCTCAATATCGTTAAAACCGAACGCTTGGAAATCCCTGGCCACAAATTCCGCAAAGTCGGTTTGGGCAAAGACGTTACCGACAAATTCTTAAGCGGCCTGCCCGGCGTGCAGAAAGAAGGCACAGACGGCATCATCACCAGCGTCGCCTTCGTATTGCATAAAATGCCGAAATACACGCGCACCGTGTGTATGGAGTTTTTCGGTACGGTCGCCACTGCCACGCCGTCCATCGTCGAAATCCGCGACTTCTTGCTTGCCCATGAAAGCGTACGACTGGCCGGTTTGGAACATTTAGACTGGCGTTACGTCCGTGCCGTCGGTTATGCCACCAAAGCGGCAGGCAAAGGCCGACCTAAAATGGTCTTGCTGGCAGACGTGGTTTCCGACGATGAAGCCGCCGTGCAGGCAGCCGCCGAACACATCTGCGAACTCGCCCGCGCCCGTGACGGAGAAGGCTTTATCGCCATATCTCCAGAAGCGCGCAAAACCTTCTGGCTTGACCGCAGCCGCACCGCCGCCATCGCCAAACATACCAACGCCTTTAAAATCAACGAAGACGTGGTAATCCCACTCGAAAGGCTCGGTGAGTATTCAGACGGCATCGAACGCATCAACATTGAGCTTTCCATCCAAAACAAACTCAAACTCTGTGCCGCCTTGGAGCAATATCTGTCCGGCAAACTCCCCATCGACAAAATGGGAACAGACCTGCCAACCGCCGAACTGTTAGGTGAACGCGGCAAACACGCCCTAGCCCACGTTTCCTCTGTCAAAGCGCGTTGGGAATGGTTGCTTGCTAACTTGGATGCGCCACTTGCCGACTATAAAGCTCGCTATGGCGCATCCGTCCACGCCGCGCCCGAAGCCAAAGACAATGAAAGCTGCTTTATTGCCTTCCGCGATTTCCGCCTGCGTGTGTCTGTCAAAGCGGACGTAATGAAGCCGCTTTCTGAAATCTTCAGCGGCAAAACCGATACCAAAATTATTCAAGGTTTGGGCAAAATCCACGCCAAAACCGTGCGCAGCCGCGTCTTCGTCGCCCTGCATATGCACGCCGGCGACGGTAACGTTCATACCAATATTCCGGTTAACTCAGACGATGCCGAAATGCTTCAGACGGCCTACCGTTCGGTCGAACGCATTATGAAAATCGCCCGTTCGCTCGGCGGCGTGATTTCGGGCGAACACGGCATCGGCATCACCAAGCTCGAATTTTTGACCGATGAAGATTTGCAGCCGTTTTGGGACTACAAAAACCAAGTCGATCCCAAACACACCTTCAACCGTCACAAACTGATGAAAGGCTCGGACCTGCGCAACGCCTATACGCCGTCTTTCGAGCTTTTGGGGGCGGAATCGCTGATTATGGAAAAATCAGACCTCGGCACCATCGCCGATTCCGTCAAAGACTGCCTGCGCTGCGGAAAATGCAAACCTGTTTGCTCTACTCACGTTCCGCGTGCCAACCTGCTGTACAGCCCCCGCAACAAAATCCTCGGCGTAGGCTTGCTGACCGAAGCCTTCTTATACGAAGAACAAACCCGTCGTGGCGTTTCCGTCAAACATTTTGAAGAACTGATGGACATCGGCGACCACTGTACCGTGTGCCACCGCTGCGTTAAACCTTGCCCTGTCAATATCGACTTCGGCGATGTTACCGTAGCCGTACGCAACTACCTTGCCGATTCCGGTCACAAACGCTTTGCGCCTGTGGCTTCAATGGGCATGGCATTTTTGAACGCCACAGGCCCGAAAACCATCAAAGCCCTTCGCGCCGCCATGATACAGACCGGCTTCCCTGCGCAGAACTTTGCCTACAAAATCGGCAAGCTTCTTCCGATTGGCACCAAAAAGCAAAAAGCCGAACCTAAAGCCACGGTCGGCACCGCCCCTGTCAAAGAACAAATCATCCACTTTATCAACCGTCCTTTGCCCAAAAGCGTGCCCGCCAAAACACCGCGCTCCATGCTCGGCATCGAAGACGACAAAAGCATCCCCATCATCCGCAACCCCGCCGCGCCTGAAGATGCCGAAGCCGTGTTCTACTTTCCCGGCTGCGGTTCTGAGCGTTTGTTCAGCCAAATCGGACTCGCCGTCCAAGCCATGCTTTGGCACGTCGGCGTACAAACCGTCCTGCCGCCCGGCTATATGTGTTGCGGCTATCCGCAGGACGCAGGCGGCAATAAGGCTAAAGCCGAAGAAATGAGCACCAACAACCGCGTCGCCTTCCACCGCATGGCGAACACCCTCAACTACCTCGACATCAAAACCGTCGTCGTCAGTTGCGGTACCTGCTACGACCAGCTCGAAAAATACCGCTTTGAAGAAATCTTCCCCGGCTGCCGCATCATCGACATCCACGAATACCTGCTCGAAAAAGGCGTGAAACTGAACGGCGTGAAAGGTCAGCAATACCTCTACCACGACCCCTGCCACACGCCCATCAAAACCATGAACGCCACCCAAATGGCAAGCAGCCTCATGGGGCAGAAAGTCGTTTTAAGCGACCGCTGCTGCGGCGAATCCGGCATGTTCGCCGTCAAACGCCCCGACATTGCTACTCAGGTCAAGTTCCGCAAACAAGAGGAAATTGAGAAAAACCTCAAAGAGCTGCCGCAAGGCGAACCCATCAAAATGCTCACCACCTGCCCCGCCTGCCTGCAAGGACTGAGCCGATACGCCGACGACAACGACATGCCCGCCGACTATATCGTCATCGAAATGGCGAAACACATCCTCGGCGGAAACTGGCTGGACGAGTTTGTGAAAAAAGCCAACAACGGCGGCGTGGAGAAAGTGTTGCTCTAAGGACTTAGACAAAAACTTTGGGCTATAATAAAGGCCGTCTGAAAATCATTTTCAGACGGCCTCTTATTTAATAGAAATAAAAATAAGCTAATGAAATCAATTACTATCAGTCATTCAACACCAGTAATATTCAATAAAAAATAAAACCTGAGGCTTTTATCCCCCAGGTTTTATTTTCAAGCCTTATGCTTTTTCTTGCTGACGTTTTCTTTCTGCCATCATCTCATGCAATGTTTGTTTGGCAGGTTTCATCGGAACATGGTTATTGGTCCAGCTTAACTGCTTGCTCGGTGTCAATGCACGGAATTTGGTAGCCGCCCAACCGAATGCTCGATAAGCCTTACTGCCGCTGAAAATACCGTTAAACGTACGCCACGCCATTTGCTCACCGAAGGTATGCGATGCACCTTGACCACGGATAGGATGAGGAACGGCTTCTGTTGGCGAACGTTGTGCTTCAACGCGCAGACGTTGCATTTGTTCGGTAATCGGAATACGTACCGGGCAAACTTCGACACAGGCGCCGCACATGGTACACGCAGTCGGCAGATCGCGTGTCGCATCCAAGCCCAACAAATGCGGAGAGATAATCTCGCCAATCGGACCGGGATAAGTCGTGCCGTAAGCCGCGCCACCGATACGGGTATAAACCGGACAGTGGTTCATACACGCACCGCAACGGATACATTGCAAGGTACGGCGCATTTGATCTTCTGCATACGCTTGGCTACGGCCGTTATCAAGCAGAACCAAGTGCATTTCCTGCGGACCGTCCAGTTCTTCGCTGCGGCGTGGGCCGGTAATCATATTGAAATAAGTGGTAATGTTCTGACCGATAGCTGAACGTGGCAACAGGCTGTACAAAGGCGGCACATCCGACAGTTTCGCAACCACTTTCTCAATACCGGTAATGGCGATGTGCACAGGCGGCACAGTGGTGCTCAAGCGGCCGTTACCTTCGTTTTCGACCAGACACAAAGTACCTGTTTCCGCGACGGCAAAGTTCACACCGCTCAAACCGACATCGGCAGTGCTGTAAATATCGCGCAAAGCTTTACGCGCAAATCCGGTCAGCTGGTCTACATCGTCTGTTAATGGAGTGCCAAGGTTTTGATGGAAAAGCTCGCTAACCTGCTCTTTGGTCTTGTGAATGGCAGGCATCACGATATGAGTTGGTTTCTCGCCGGCCATTTGAACGATAAACTCGCCCAAGTCGCTCTCAACCGCTTTAATGCCTTGATCTTGCAGATAATGGTTCAGCTCAATCTCTTCGCTGACCATAGATTTGCCTTTCACCATCAGCTTGCCGTTTTTATCGGTAATGATGTTGTGAATGATTTGGCAGGCTTCGGCAGGGGTTTCCGCCCAGTGGACTTTAACGCCCAACTTGGTCAGGTTTTCTTCCAGCTGTTCCAATAATGCAGGTAATTTGGACAACGAACGTTGACGGACATGTTCACATAAGTCACGCAGGCTTTGCAGCTCTTCTTCATCTGTCAAAACGGCTTTGCGCTTGGTCATCAGCATATCCATCGCCGTGCGCAAGCTTTTACGCAGAGGCTTGTCTTGCAAAGAAATCGCAGCGTTTTGCTTGAACGTTTCCGGCTTCATATGGAATTTAATGGTTTGGGAACTCATGCTTTTTCCTCCAAATCGGCAGGGGAAATGTGATCAGGCAGAACGGCCAAAACCACTAAATCGCGCGGGCCGTGTGCACCATAGGCCAAAGTCAATTGAATATCGGCAGTCTTAGACGGGCCGGAAATCAAAATAACGTTGGTAGGCATGCCTTTTTCTACCAGTTTTTCGCCTTCAACAGCATTATGGAATTCGTTGTACATTTTGCTGGTGTCAAACAGGCAAAAATGCACAGGCGGCACCAAACTCAGGCTGCGCGGCTCGACAGGGCTGGACTCCAGCATAATCGTACCGGTACGGGCAATACCGCATTTAGAGCCGCTAAAACCAGCCTCAATATCGGTAAAGAATTCGTTTTTCCAGTCGTCGATTTTTCGCTCAAAACCACGCACTTCAATATTGGTATCGGCCAAAGCTGCACGAGCCAGCTGACCATGTTCTGTTTCCAAGGGAAGCAGAATGTTTTTCAAGCCTTTGCCTTCGGCTGCTTGGCGGAATACTTGCGGCCAGTTAGATTTAGTAACCCAATAGATTTCCGTTTTGACGGCACGCATGGCAGCCGCCCAATGTTTCAAACGCTCGACATCGTTTGCCCAAGAAACACCCATTTCACGGTAATAATCGAAAACCGGCGGCTCTTCCATCGGTAAGGCATCGGCTTTTTTCAATTTCGCCAAAATATTTTCGCGCGCGCTCATGCTTTACCTCCGGTGCGTTCCAACAGGAAAGATGCAATATGTTTCGGCCGTGGCATATTCGGTTCGTCTTTAGCGATTTTGCCGCCGATATTCATCATGCAGCCGCAGTCCGCGCTGATGATTTCAGTTGCGCCTGTTTCTTTTAAGGCTGCGACTTTGTCGGTTACCATCGCGCCGGAAATATCGGCTTGTTTCACAGAGAATGTACCGCCAAAACCGCAGCATTCGCTTTCATGGTCGTGGACGATACGTTCAACATTTTCCATGCCGTCAATCAGCTGCCAGCCTGACAAATGGACATTCATCTCGCGACGTGCCGCGCAGGAAGTATGGACAGCCACTTTAACCGGCTCGCCTTTATCTTCAGGTTTGTAACCAATCGCCAGCAGGAAGTGGGTAAATTCAATGATACGGTTGGCGCAATCAATGGCTTTTTGCTCGTACTCGGTGCCTTTGAAAAGAGTCGGCCAGTGGTGTTTCATCATGCCGCCGCAAGAACCGGAAGGCACGACAATCGGCCAATTTTCAGGGAATAAATCCAGTTGCGCTTTGGCAACATCAAAGGCTTCTTTAGGATGGCCTGACGAATAGGCCGGTTGACCGCAGCAGCTTTGCTCCATTGGATAATGGACACGGATACCCTGTTGTTCGATTAAAGTGATGGCATCCATACCGGCTTCAGGCATGAAAAGGTCAAGAACGCAAGTACCGAAGAAATAAGCATCGGTTGGCTTGCTGTCGAATACGGTGATTTGTGGTGGTTTGATTGCGCTCATTTTTTTGGAACGGGACAACCCGTTTTCTTGTGTAAAAATAAGATGGGTACTTTAAGTAATTGCTTGTAATGGGTCAAGTCTAATTTTAAAAAATAATATTAAAAAAGCATGACAAACCAGACAGACACCTTTCCCTTATTAACTTGATAATCTACATAATAACCACTATCAATAAAGAAATTGATGGATTCATTTTTTAATAAATGAAACTCGTACATTCCCTCCCTCTTCAAAACACAATCACTGCCTCTTTATAGAATCTTGATTTACATCAGAAATCATGAGCTTAATCTCTGTGACACGTTTTTAGACGAAACAAGCAATCCGCTATGCTGTACATATGTTTCAGACGGCCATATTGGAATAAAAAGATATCTAAGATGATAAAAATAAAAGTTTTTCTCATAAACTCAGGCCGTCTGAAAGATAAGTTCGTCAAAAGGCTACTTTCCGTATACTCAACCCTACTTTTAATCAAAATCAAACACTTGAAAAATCATCGTTCCTAACCTTGAAAACCCTTTGCACACTCAAGCACTTCCAGTATCATTGAGACAGTTTCTTGACGCAAAATTACAGTCTTAGCCGCCCACGATCGGCATGGATTTGCAAAAGAAGTGAAACCAAGCTTCAAAACAATTTCACCTTAATTTCGGAGTAGGCATTATGTTGACCCAGACTCAACAGGTTGATTTGACCTTGCATCACCTTAAAGAACGCACCTTATCGATTTATACCACCGAACAGCGTGCAAGCATCGAGACATCTGAAGACTGGAAACAGTTTGACAGACGACTTGAGGAACACTTCCCAAAACTGATGCACGAGCTGGACAACGTTTACAACAACAACGAAGCCGTCCTCCCCATGTTGGAGCAACTGATTGCCCAAGCATGGCAAAGCTATTCCCAACGCAACTCATCCTTAAAAGATATCGATATCGCGCGCGAAAATGATCCTGACTGGATTTTGTCCAACAAACAGGTTGGCGGCGTGTGCTACGTCGATTTGTTCGCAGGTGATCTGCAAGGCTTGAAAGCCAAAATCCCTTATTTCCAAGAATTGGGCCTGACCTATCTGCACCTGATGCCCCTGTTTAAATGTCCCGAAGGCAAAAGCGACGGCGGATATGCGGTCAGCAGCTACCGCGATGTCAATCCGGCACTGGGTACGATAGACGACTTGCGTGATGTCATTGCTGCCTTGCATGAAGCAGGTATTTCCGCCGTTGTCGATTTCATCTTCAACCACACATCCAACGAACACAAATGGGCAAAAGGCTGCGCCGCCGGTGATCCGCTCTACGACAACTTCTATTACATCTTCCCCGACCGCTGGATGCCCGATCAATACGACCGTACCCTGCGTGAAATCTTCCCCGACCAACATCCGGGCGGTTTCTCCCAACTGGAAGACGGACGCTGGGTATGGACGACGTTCAACTCCTTCCAATGGGACTTAAATTACAGCAACCCATGGGTATTCCGTGCCATGGCAGGCGAAATGATGTTTCTTGCCAACTTGGGCGTTGATATTCTGCGCATGGACGCCGTTGCCTTTATTTGGAAGCAAATGGGCACAAGCTGCGAAAACCTGCCTCAGGCACACGCTCTGATTCGTGCGTTTAACTCTGTAATGCGTATCGCAGCGCCAGCCGTCTTCTTCAAATCCGAAGCCATTGTCCATCCTGACCAAGTTGTCCAATACATCAGCCAAGACGAATGCCAAATCGGCTACAACCCTCTGCAAATGGCATTGTTGTGGAACACGCTTGCGACACGCGAAGTCAACCTGCTCCATCAAGCACTGACCTACCGCCACAACCTGCCCGACCACACAGCATGGGTCAACTACGTCCGCAGCCATGACGACATCGGCTGGACATTTGCCGATGAGGATGCATGGCAGTTCGGTATTCACGGCTATGACCACCGACAATTCCTCAACCGCTTCTTCGTCAACCATTTCGACGGCAGCTTCGCACGCGGCGTACCGTTCCAATACAACCCAAGCACAGGCGACTGCCGTGTCAGCGGTACAGCCGCAGCATTGGTCGGCTTGGCTCAAAATGATCCGCATGCCGTTGACCGCATCAAACTCTTGTACAGCATTGCTTTGAGTACTGGCGGCCTACCGCTGATTTACCTAGGCGACGAAGTCGGTACGCTCAATGACGATGACTGGTCGCAAGACAGCAACAAGAGCGATGACAGCCGCTGGGCACACCGTCCTCGTTACAATGAGGAGTTGTACAACCAACGCCATGACGGCTCGACCACTGCCGGTCAAATTTTCCAAGGTTTGCGCCATATGATCTCCATCCGCCAAAGCAATCCGCGCTTTAATGGCGGCAGATTGGTCACCTTCAACACCAACAACAAACACATCATCGGCTATATGCGCAACAACGCGCTTTTGGCATTCGGCAACTTCAGCGAACATGCGCAAACCATCAGTGCGCACACCCTGCAGGCCATGCCGTTTAAAGCGCACGATTTGATCAGCGGTCAAACCGTTTCTCTGAATCAGGATTTGGTCCTGCAACCCTATCAAGTCATGTGGCTTGAAATTGCATAAGCTGAATTTTTTATACATCATTCAAGGCCGTCTGAACAAATCAGCGTTCAGACGGCCTTTTAAGGCATAAGATGTATTTTGTATTTTGGGCAGTTTCGCTTAGAATGCACGCTTTAATACTAAATGACACACTTAAAGTCAGGAGTAAAAATCCATGTTGAAAAAATTCGTACTTGGCAGCATCGCTGCAGTAGTTTTGGCTGCTTGCGGTGGAGAAGGTAGCAACTCAGCTTCTTCTGCTCCGGCACAATCCGGTGCGGCCTCAGGCTCATTGATTGAGCGTATCAACAACAAAGGTACCATCACTGTCGGTACGGAAGGTACTTACGCACCATTCACTTACCACGACAAAGACGGCAAATTGACCGGCTACGATGTCGAAGTAACCCGCGCAGTTGCCGACAAACTGGGTATCAAAGTTGAATTTAAAGAAACACGTTGGGACTCTATGATGGCAGGTTTGAAAGCCGGCCGTTTTGACGTGGTCGCCAACCAAGTCGGCCTGACCAGCCCTGAACGTCAAGCGACTTTTGACAAATCCGAGCCTTACAGCTGGAGCGGTGCCGTATTGGTTGTACGCAAAGACAGCAACATCAAATCCATCGATGACATCAAAGGCGTGAAAACCGCACAATCCCTGACCAGCAACTATGGCGAAAAAGCCAAAGCGGCAGGAGCTGAACTCGTGCCGGTAGATGGTTTGGCGCAATCTCTGACTCTGATTGAACAAAAACGTGCCGACGCAACCCTGAACGACGAATTGGCAGTATTGGACTATCTGAAAAATAAACCTGATGCTGGTGTAAAAATCGTTTGGTCTGCCCCGGCTGACGAAAAAGTCGGCTCCGGCTTGATTGTCAATAAAGGCAATGATGAGGCATTGGCCAAATTCAGCACAGCCATGAACGAACTGAAGGCCGACGGTACGCTGAAAAAACTGGGCGAACAATTCTTCGGAAAAGACATCAGTGTTAAATAATTTCCTTGCCTCTCTGCCGTTTATGACGGAAACACGCGCTGATATGCTCATCAGCGCGTTTTGGCCTATGGTCAAAGCCGGCTTTATAGTATCTCTTCCTCTGGCGATTGCTTCTTTCGTTATCGGTATGATTATTGCTGTAGCCGTTGCTTTGGTAAGAATCATGCCACCTGGTGGAATTCTTCAAAAAATTCTACTTAAAGTGGTTGAATTCTATATTTCTGTCATTCGTGGAACACCGCTTTTAATACAACTAGCAGTGGCCTTCTATGGTCTGCCATCTGTTGGTATTTATATCGACCCGATTCCTGCCGCCATCATCGGCTTTTCGCTCAACGTTGGTGCATACGCTTCCGAAACCATACGCGCGGCAATTTTGTCCGTACCTAAAGGTCAATGGGAAGCTGGTTTCTCCATCGGTATGACCTATATGCAGACATTCCGCCGCATTGTCGCTCCGCAGGCATTCCGCGTTGCCGTACCGCCTTTGAGCAATGAATTTATCGGTTTGTTCAAAAATACCTCGCTTGCAGCAGTTGTAACGGTAACTGAATTATTCCAAGTTACTCAACAGATTGCTAATCGCTCCTATGACTATCTACCGGTTTATATCGAAGCCGGATTGGTTTATTGGTGTTTCTGCAAAGTGCTGTTTTTGATTCAGGCGCGTTTGGAAAAACGTTTCGACCGCTATGTCGCCAAATAAGGAGTTGTCATGATTAAAATCCGCAATATCCATAAGACCTTTGGCGAAAATACCATTTTGCGCGGCATCGATTTGGATGTCGGCAAAGGACAAGTGGTTGTTATCTTAGGCCCTTCCGGCTCAGGCAAAACCACGTTTTTACGCTGTTTAAACGCTTTGGAAATGCCTGAACAAGGTCAAATCGAGTTTGACAATGCGCAGCCGTTAAGCATCGATTTTTCCAAAAAACCAAGCAAACACGATATTTTGGCACTGCGCCGCAAATCCGGCATGGTGTTCCAACAATACAACCTCTTTCCGCACAAAACTGCGTTGGAAAACGTCATGGAAGGACCGGTTGCCGTACAAGGCAAGCCTGTCGCTCAAGCGCGTGAAGAGGCTGTCAAATTGCTTGAAAAAGTCGGTTTGGGCGATAAGATTGACCTCTACCCCTACCAGCTTTCCGGCGGTCAACAGCAGCGTGTCGGCATTGCCCGAGCATTGGCGATTCAGCCTGAATTGATGCTGTTTGACGAACCGACTTCCGCGCTTGACCCTGAATTGGTGCAAGATGTTTTGGATACCATGAAGGAATTGGCACAAGAAGGCTGGACCATGGTTGTCGTTACGCATGAAATCAAATTCGCCTTAGAAGTGGCAACCACGGTCGTCGTGATGGACGGCGGCGTTATTGTCGAACAAGGCAGCCCGCAAGATTTGTTCAATCATCCCAAACATGAGCGGACACAAAAATTCCTGCGCCAAATCCGTGCGGACAATGCCGATCTTCAAATTTAATTGAAACGACAGACAATTTGAAAGCATTTCCGACCGTCATTTCATAAAGGCCGTCTGAATTAAGTGAAATAGAAATCGTTGATTTCGTTTTCATACTTGTTCAGACGGCCTTTTATATATCTTTTCAGGTAAAATAACGCCTTTCGTTTTACTCATCCCCTTGCCTGCCATCATGATAGAAATTAAAAAACTCACCTTACAACGCGGTTTGAAAGTCCTACTCGATAAAGCCGATGCCGTAATCAACCCCGGCCAACGCGTTGGTTTAATCGGTAAAAACGGTACAGGCAAATCCAGCCTGTTTGCGCTGATAAAAGGTGAAATCACACAAGATGGCGGCGAAATCCTTATTCCCAAAACATGGCGCCTTGCTTCCGTCTCTCAAGAAACGCCTGATTTAGATATTTCCGCTTTAGACTACGTTTTGCAAGGTGATGCCGAATTGCAGGCTTTTCAGACGGCCTTAGCCCAAGCAGAAGCACAAAACGACGGCATGAAGCAAGCCGAATATCACGCCAAACTTGAAGAAATCGATGCCTATACCGCTCCTGCACGCGCCGCCAAACTACTTAACGGCTTGGGTTTTGCACAAGAAGAACATACCCATCCCGTCAAATCTTTTTCCGGCGGCTGGCGTATGCGCCTCAACCTTGCCCAAGCGCTGATTTGCCGTGCCGATTTGCTGCTTTTGGACGAACCGACCAACCACTTGGATTTAGAAACCGTGTTGTGGCTGGAAAACCATCTCGCTTCCCTGCCTTGTACGCAAATCATCATCTCCCATGACCGCGACTTCTTGAATGCCACCACAACGCAGACCATCGAACTGTCGCAACAAAAATTGACCCAATACGGCGGCAATTACGATTTCTACCAAGCCGAACGCGCCCAACGCCTGGCGCAACAACAAGCCGCTTACGTCAAACAGCAGGCGCAAATTAAACATCTGCAATCCTTTATCGACCGTTTCAAAGCCAAAGCCACAAAAGCCGTACAAGCTCAAAGCCGCATGAAGGCATTAGCCAAACTTGAGCGCATCGCTCCTGCGCATTTGGATAGCGAGTTTTCCTTTGAGTTTGCCAATCCGACCCATCTGCCTAATCCATTATTGAAACTCGACCATGCCGACTTAGGTTATGGCGACAATACCGTTTTACACGATATCACCTTGTCTTTGGAAAGCGGCGCACGTTACGGCCTGTTAGGTGTTAACGGCAGCGGTAAATCCACATTTATCAAAGCATTGGCAGGAAAAATCGATTTACTTTCCGGCAGCATCGTTCGCTCCGAAAAGCTCAATATCGGCTATTTTGCCCAACACCAACTGGATACTTTACGCGCAGACCAAAGTCCGGTTTGGCATATCCAACAGCTTTCGCCCGAAGTCCGCGAACAGGAAATCCGCAACTTTTTAGGCGGTTTCAACTTTGTCGGCGATATGGCGGTTCAAAAGACCGAGCCGTTCTCCGGCGGGGAAAAAGCGCGGCTTGCCCTTGCCATGATTATCTGGCAAAAGCCTAATCTGCTGTTGCTTGACGAACCGACCAACCACCTAGACTTGGATATGCGCCACGCCCTGACACTTGCACTGCAAAGTTTCCAAGGTGCATTGATTGTCGTTTCGCACGACCGCAGCCTGCTTGAAGCGACTACCGACAGCTTCCTATTGATTGACAAAGGCCGTCTGAACAACTTCGACGGTGATTTGAACGACTACCGTCAATGGCGGTTGGCACAAGAAAACGCAGCTGCTGCCCCCGCCGCTTCTGCACAAAGCCAAAGCCGCAAAGACACCAAGCGCATAGAAGCACAAATCCGTCAGGAAAAAGCCAAACGCAGCAAACCGATTCAGCAGAAAATCGACAAAGCCGAAAAAGAAATCGCACGATTGACTGATATTCAGACGGCCTGTGAAGCATTTTTGGCACAAGAATCTGCTTATTCAGAAGAAAATAAACCCAAATTGCAAGAGACACTCGCACAATTAACAGAAACTAAAGTAAAATTAACGCAACTGGAAGAAAACTGGCTGCAATGGCAGGAAGAGCTTGAGCAAATCCAAGTTGATGTCGAAGCCGAGTTTTCCCAATAAAAATAGAGCCATCAGGCCGTCTGAAATAAAACACAATACGGAAAAACATGACTTCAACCATCAAACAAGCCGGGTACTTCTTCGTATCCTCTTTCATCTTGGGTATTTCTCTTCACGCTACCGCCGCAGTTTATTCCTGCGGCAACGGCAGCTATACTTCCGAACCCAAATCCTCCTGCGCACAGGCCGAATTGCCTAAAATCAGCGGCCATCAAGGCAGCGGTTACCACCTCAACATCCGCAGCCTCAATGCCTCTGATGAACGCGCAAGTGCAAAGCCTAAGAAAAAGGCACGCGCGGAAAAATCGGATAAACAAGAGAAAAAAGCCGACAAACCGAGCAAAAACAAAAACGGTGCAAAAGCCAAAAAACAGCAGCCCATGCCGTCTGAACAAGAATAAAATGCTCAACTGCAACGAATCAGCCCTACCTGAATCATGAAAAAATATCTGCTTACCCTATCCCTGCTGCCGCTTGCCATTTTCAACAGCCAAGCCCATGCCGCAAAAATCTACACCTGTGAAGTCAACGGCTCAATTGTCTATACCTCGCGCCCAAGCGGCAACTGCCAAGCCGTCAACGATTTGCCGATTGTCGGCAAATACAGCAGCAGCCGATACGACGCCCCGGTCAGCGATACGCCGACACTCAATGCGCCGACATCACAAATAGCTCCGGCCAAAAGCAAAAACACAGCGACAAAATCCAACCATAAGGCAACGCCCAAACCAGCTCCTGTCCGCACCGCTTCTGAAACAGCTCCTCCTCCGGTTCCAAAATCCTCCGGCGTCAACAGTCGCCGTTCTATTTTGGAAACCGAGTTATCCAATGAACGCGCGGCTTTGGCCGATGCCAAAAAGCAACTGAGCCAAGCGCGGACAGCCAAAGGTGGCAGCGTCAATCAACAGGCCATCAGTACGCTGCAAGGTGCGGTTTTGGATAGAGAGAAAAACATTCAAGCCCTCCAGCGCGAACTGGGCAGAATGTAAGTCCAAATCAATCAAAACATCAGGCCGTCTGAATAGGTGGAAACGAAATCCAAAATTTTCGTCACGCCAAACAGACGGCCTGAATCCTATAATGATTACGCCCGTTTCAATTTCTTGTGCCTAGTAAATACGGTATAATTTACCCTTTACGCACATTACCTCCGGTCTTTTCAGACGGCCTTTATCTCATGACTGCAAAATCTTCTAAAACCCAAACAAAAAAACGCGTCTCTACCAAACCGGCAGCCAAACCGACCACACGCAAATCCACCAAAGCACAAACTCAAGCCGACAATAAAGTCTCCCAACGCCTGAAAGCCGCCAAAGAGCTGCAAAGAAACGAAGAAAAAAAAGCGCGTCCCGAGCATGTCGTCAACTTGATTAATGATGCTTTATGGCTGTTTGGCTTGGTTATCACCATTTATCTGGCCATTTCCCTGGCCAGCTTCAGCATGGACGACCCTGCCTGGTCGCGCAGCGTTCCCAAAAGCAACGATGTCGCCAACCTTGGCGGCCTCTTTGGCTCCTATCTTTCCGATGTCGGATATTATCTGTTCGGCTTATCATTTTGGTGGTGGATAGCCGCCTCTTGCGTTTTCCTCTACAAAAACTTCCGCCCCATGAAAAAGCAGGAAAACCATAAGCCCTACAATCACGGCGTAGCCGCTTTGGCATTATTCCTCCTGCTGGTGTGCAGCCCGATTATCGAACATTTCCTGTTTGACAACGCATTGAGCGAATCCCTTCCCGTTGGAGCCGGTGGATTGGTCGGCCTGTTGGCCGGTTCAGGCTTGGCTTGGCTGTTAGGCAAGTCGGGCAGCCTGTTGATTATGCTGGTGATGTTGCTTTTATCCATTTCCCTGCTGGCTCAGGTGTCATGGTTGGAAGTCATGGCCAAATCCGGCAGCCATATGGGCGGCCTGTTTGGCAGCCTGATGAAAAAACTGTCTCAATTCCAAAATAAAAAAGAAGATGTCCACTCCGAAGCTTTGGAAACCCAAAATACGCGCCGCATGGTTAAAGAGGCCAAAACCATTACCGCCACTCCGGTTGCTCCGTTGGCAGGCAGCAGCAGCAACCGTAAAACCGTCGCCGTATCCGTTGCGCCGCCCCCTAAAATCCAAACTTCCCTGTTTGACGATACTGAACCTAAAAACAACGGCGAATACCACAAACCCAACATGAATCTGTTGCGTATGCCGTCTGAAGAACCGGTTGCCGTCAATCCGGATGAATTGCAACAAACCGCAGAATTAATCGAAGCCAAGCTGGCTGAATTCGGCATCGGCGTACAGGTTGTTTCCGCTACTTCCGGCCCTGTGATTACCCGCTACGAAATCGAACCGGCACAAGGTGTCAAAGGCAGTCAAATTGTCGCCCTGTCCAAAGATTTGGCGCGCTCGATGTCTCTGCAAGCGGTACGCATCGTAGAAACCATTGCCGGTAAAAACACCATGGGCATTGAATTGCCCAACGAGAAACGCCAAGATGTCATGTTGAGCGAAATCCTCTCTTCATCCGTGTTTACCGACGCCAAGTCCAAACTGACCGTTGCCTTGGGTAAAGATATTGCAGGTACCCCCGTTGTCGGCGACTTGGCAAAAATGCCGCATCTTTTAGTCGCAGGTATGACCGGATCGGGTAAATCTGTCGGCGTGAACGGCATGATTATGTCCATGCTCTTCAAAGCCACGCCCGACGAAGTCCGCTTCATTATGATTGACCCGAAAATGCTGGAATTAAGCATTTACGACGGCATTCCGCATCTGCTCTGCCCGGTTGTGACCGATATGCGTGAGGCAGGCCAAGCATTGAACTGGTGTGTTGCCGAAATGGAAAAACGCTATCGCCTGCTTTCCCATGCCGGCGTGCGTAATTTGGACGGTTTCAACCAAAAAGTCGAACAAGCCAAAGCAGCAGGCAAACCATTGCTCAACCCGTTCAGCTTAAATCCTGACGATCCTGAGCCTCTGGAAAAACTGCCGTTGATTGTGGTCGTTATCGACGAGTTGGCTGACTTAATGATGACCGAACGCAAATCCGTTGAGCAGCAAATCGCACGTCTTGCCCAAAAAGCGCGTGCGGCAGGTATTCACATGATTGTCGCCACTCAACGCCCAAGCGTTGATGTGGTTACCGGCCTGATTAAAGCCAACATTCCGACACGTATGGCCTTTACCGTACAAAGCAAAATCGACAGCCGCACTATTCTTGACCAAATGGGTGCAGACGAATTGCTCAAATACGGCGACTCGTTATTCCTGCAACCGGGCAGCGCAGAACCGACACGCCTGCAAGGTGCATTTGTTTCCGATGATGAAGTACATCAAGTTGTCAATTTCGTCAAAGAACAGGCTCCAACCAATTATGTGGAAGGTCTGCTCAGTGGCGAAGCGGCCATCGAGACCACCAATATTGTCAATCCGAACGCAAACAGCGATGAGTTATTTGATCAAGCCGTTGCCTTCGTATTGGAGAGCCGCAAGACTTCCATTTCCGCCCTGCAACGCCAATTGCGCATCGGCTACAACCGTGCCGCCAATTTGATAGATGCGCTTGAAAATGCCGGTGTTCTTTCTCCGGCAGACATCAACGGCAGCCGACGGATTCTGGCACAAAAAGACCAGCTGTAAAAAACAACAATATCAAAACACAAAGGCCGTCTGAAAAGAATTTCCCACTTTTCAGACGGCCTTTTTATGTTATTCGTGAAACATTGTGTTATACTAAGCAGCTAAATTTTGACCTTATGCACGCTTCCGAAATTCTTCGGAATACTGAGCAGAAGGATAACCGTTTAAACACAACAAATTTAAGGGCTTACGATGAGCGTAACTGTTGAAACTTTAGAAAATCTGGAACGCAAAGTAGTATTGTCTCTGCCTTGGTCCAAAATCAACGCAGAAACTGAGAAAAAACTGAAACAAACCCAACGCCGTGCAAAAGTTGACGGCTTCCGTCCGGGTAAAGCACCGTTCAAAATGATTGCCCAAATGTACGGCGCAAGCGCACAAAACGACGTTATCAACGAATTGGTACAACGCGAATTCTACGAAGTTGCCGTTGCTCAAGAATTGAAAGTTGCCGGTTACCCACGCTTTGAAGGCGTTGAAGAACAAGACGATCAAGAGTCTTTCAAAGTTGCCGCTATTTTTGAAGTTTTCCCTGAAGTAACTATTGGCGACCTGTCTGCCCAAGAAGTAGAAAAAGTTACTGCGACTGTTGGCGATGCCGAAATTGACCAAACTGTAGAAATCCTGCGTAAACAACGCACCCGCTTCAACCATGTTGACCGCGAAGCCCAAAACGGCGACCGCGTCATCATCGACTTTGAAGGCAAAATCGACGGCGAACCTTTCGCTGGCGGCGCGTCTAAAAACTACGCTTTCGTATTGGGCGCAGGCCAAATGCTGCCTGAATTCGAGGCCGGTGTTGTCGGCATGAAAGCCGGTGAAAGCAAAGATGTTACCGTAAACTTCCCTGAAGACTACCACGGTAAAGATGTTGCCGGTAAATCTGCCGTATTCACCATCACTCTGAACAACGTTTCTGAAGCCACTTTGCCTGAAGTTGATGCTGACTTTGCTAAAGCTTTGGGTATTGAAGACGGCGACGTTGCCAAAATGCGCGAAGAAGTGAAGAAAAACGTTGGCCGCGAAGTTGAGCGCCGCATCGGTGAACAAACCAAAGAATCTGTAATGAATGCCCTGCTCAAAGCAGCCGATTTGCAAGTTCCTGTTGCTTTGGTCAACGAAGAAGCCGCCCGCTTGGCAAACGAAATGAAACAAAACTTCGTTAACCAAGGTATGGCTGACGCTGCAAACTTGGATCTGCCTTTGGATATGTTCAAAGAACAAGCAGAACGCCGCGTTTCTTTGGGTCTGATTTTGGCTAAATTGGTTGAAGAAAACAAACTTGAGCCAACTGAAGACCAAATCAAAGCCGTTGTTGCCAACTTCGCAGAAAGCTACGAAGATCCTCAAGAAGTTATCGACTGGTACTACGCAGAGCCTTCCCGCCTGCAAGGCCCGACTTCTTTGGCAGTAGAAAGCAACGTTGTTGATTTCGTTCTGAGCAAAGCTAAAGTAACCGAAAAAGCGCTGTCTTTTGACGAAGTAATGGGCGCACAAGCTTAATTGCTCCAAGGCCGTCTGAAATAGACAATCAAAAGCACCGAAGCGCTTTAAATGGCTTTGGTGCTTTTCCATCATTAACAGGAGACAAAAATGTCCTTCGATTTCAATAACTACCTTGTCCCTACCGTTATCGAACAAAGCGGTCGCGGCGAGCGCGCATTCGACATCTACTCACGCCTTTTGAAAGAGCGCATCGTTTTCTTGATCGGCCCAGTGACAGACGAATCTGCCAACTTGGTTGTTGCGCAATTACTGTTCTTGGAAAGCGAAAACCCAGATAAAGATATCTTCTTCTATATCAACTCTCCGGGCGGTTCGGTTACTGCCGGTATGTCGATTTACGACACCATGAACTTCATCAAACCTCATGTCTCTACTTTATGCTTGGGTCAAGCGGCAAGTATGGGCGCATTCCTGTTGTCCGCAGGCGAAAAAGGCAAACGCTTTGCCCTGCCAAACAGCCGCATTATGATTCACCAACCGCTCATCAACGGCGGCTTGGCGGGTCAAGCTTCCGATATTGAAATTCACGCTAAAGAGCTGCTGAAAATCAAAGAGAAACTGAACCGCTTACTCGCCAAACATTGTGATCGCGATTTGGCCGACTTGGAACGCGATACCGACCGCGACAAT
Source organism: Neisseria sp. P0008.S004 (assembly GCF_051962755.1). Classification (NCBI taxonomy): domain Bacteria; kingdom Pseudomonadati; phylum Pseudomonadota; class Betaproteobacteria; order Neisseriales; family Neisseriaceae; genus Neisseria; species Neisseria sp. P0008.S004. The sequence continues at coordinate 151,170 of NZ_JBQCUZ010000005.1, read as the reverse complement.
TATATGTCTGCCGATGAAGCTAAAGAATATGGTTTGATTGACCAAGTTTTGGAAAACCGCGCCTCTCTGCAAGCCTAATCTTTATCGGTTTTAAATTAAAAGGCCGTCTGAAAAATATATATTCAGACGGCCTTTCTTCAATCCTACTTCGTATTGTCTTTGTTATTCACTTGAACCGGATACAGTAAAATCAAAGGATTGGCTTTAACTTGACTCCAGAAGCTTTTCAGCAGATTACGCATACTGCCCAAACGCGTGCCGCGAGAACGGAGTGCAACGGCCAAAGCTAAAGAAAAGCTGACCACCAGATTCACCATGCCGATTGTCAATACACTTGCCAAGCCAAGCATAAAAGTGAATATATCTGCATGACCGCTAATCGCGGCATAACCCAAATTTGCCGAAGAGAACGCCACATGGCGAATATCCAGCGGCAAGCCGAAAAGATGGCCAAAATAGCCTGTCATGCCTAAAAGCATACCGAAAATAAAATTACCCATAAGCGAGCCGTAATGCTTATGAATATAAGCGGCCAACCGGCGGCGCGGCTCCGGAGGCATGATTTTTCGTAAAAACGGATTAAACGGCAGGCGCTGACGCAGGTTCAGATAATCGGAACGGTTGTCAAAAAAACCGGCAATAATACCCGAACAAAACAACCATACGCCGGCAATAGCGGCATACCATAAGGTCGGTTGGGTAAAAATCTCAATGGATTTGAACTGATAGGCCGTAACTGCCTCATTTAGCAAGGGCTGACCATGCGTATGAGCATAGCCCAAAGCAATCCCTGCCGCCAACAATACCGCAATCGATACATTGCCAAACACGGCGACACTTTGCGAACGGCACACGTCAATCAGCAGTTTAGCCAATTTATTGTCCACCGCTTTGCTGCCTTCATTCGAGTCCACCTGTTCGGCAAAGCTCGCTGCCGTCATGGCAGGCTGCTTGGTTGCAACAGTGCAATGCAGCATATGAATCAGCATAAAGCCTAAACCATAATTGAGCCCGGCTAAGAATGCAGTAGTAAATTCGCCGAACCCCAAAGACGCAATATGGATTTTATTCAATGCCATCAAAGCAATAATTACGCCGCCGCCTGCTGCGGAATAAAACATTTTGAAATATTCGCTACGGTTGCGCGTAATGTAATGCTCGCCATGATGACTTTTGTTTTCCGTAATACTACGTGCCAGCATTCGGATACTGCTTTTACGCAAGTGGCTGGTGCTGTATTGCTCCACCGCCGCATAAATCATCGCATTCATCAGATTGACGGTTAAGCGGGTTCGGCTGGTTTCGATTTGAATATTGGTCAACAATTTCAGGCGGTCTATGGTTTGCTGCAGGCGTTCGAGCAAGTGGGCAACTTTTACTGACGAACCAGACCCGGCTCCGGTACCACGACGGCGCAAATAGTCAATTTGCTTTTCACACTGGTCAAACATAACCTCCAAATGCGCCGTGTCATAAGTTTCTTCGCTATGGCGATAGTGTTCCACCATCTTCGCAATTTCGCGCTGTAAAGCGACAAATGCAGAATCCGCTTCCAACAAACGGGGGGCAATCCGTATTAAATCCGGCTCAATCGCTTCGGAAGCAATCCAGATGGACAACATTTCCACCGCACGCAAACGTGCATCTGTTAATTGTCGGCTGGCCGTCTGGAGTAAAGCGGGATCCGCCTTAGCCAACAACAATTCATACATACCCAGCCATTGTCGTAAACTCAGTGTTTGCAACCATTTATCATCGTTTTCAGAATGAAAAAGATATAAAAATACTTCGCGCAAGTTGGAAAAATCTTTATAAGACGGACTGAAGCGCTCATAAATCCGTATGCCCATTTCCCGGGTAAAACTATGGCGCGAGAAAATACCCAGTTTAATCAGCGCAGGATAAATGTGAACTTTAGACAGCCAAGTATAAAAGCGCAGGCTGAATTGACGACATAGAGCATCGTCTTGTTTTAACGTAGATAAAATCAAATCAAAACGTTCGGAGGCCTTCTTTTTGCCTCCTCGGCGCAAAAATTTGATTAAGGCATTGAGGATAAGAACAAAGTCGGTATCGTTTAAGCGTTCCGACAAAATAATGTGAAGATTTTGATTAGTCAGTTTTTGCATTGTAGTATTATTACATTAAATCAGATATTTAGCAAGAACCTTGGTAAACAAGTCAAATTATATCGCATTCTTTATCAAACTAAGGCATAAGATTTTACTCAATTCCCCTAAAATTCAAAGAATAATCAAATTACATAACAAATATATGATGTGAATCAATAACTAGGAAAGGCCGTCTGAATTCCTTCAGACGGCCTTTTACAACAGCATACTACATTGTTTTAAACTTATGCAAACAAGAGCTTACCACCCTCTTCTTTAACATGGATTGTGCTATCAGGTGCATATTTGCCTTCAAGCAATGCTTTTGCCAGCGGGTTTTCGATTTCTGACTGAATGGCGCGTTTGAGCGGACGGGCACCATACACAGGATCAAAACCGGCTTCGGCAATCAGATCCAAGGCAGCATCATCGACTTTCAGATGCAGATGTTGTGCTTCCAAACGTTTTTCCAAACCTTTGAGCTGGATTTTCGCAATGTTGCGGATATTCTCCTGATTCAGTCCGTGGAACACGACCACTTCGTCGATACGGTTGATCATTTCGGGGCGGAAGTAGGCCTTCACTTCTTCCATCACCGCTTCTTTCACCGCTTCGTAGTCCTGAGTACCCATTTGTTGGATATGTTGGCTACCAATATTGGAAGTCATCACGATAACGGTGTTTTTGAAGTCCACTGTTCGACCTTGTCCATCGGTCAAGCGGCCGTCATCCAATACTTGCAGCAAGATGTTGAACACGTCCGGATGGGCTTTTTCCACTTCATCCAAAAGAATCACGCTGTATGGTTTGCGGCGGACTTGCTCAGTCAGGTAGCCGCCTTCTTCGTAGCCGACATAGCCGGGAGGCGCACCGATTAAGCGGGCAACAGCATGTTTTTCCATGTATTCGGACATATCGATACGAATCAGATGATCTTCGCTGTCAAACAGGAAGCCTGCCAATGCCTTACACAATTCGGTCTTACCCACACCGGTCGGGCCTAAGAACAAGAAGCTGCCATAAGGTTTATTCGGATCGGCCAAACCGGAACGGCTCCGGCGGATAGCGTCAGACACAGCGCGTACGGCTTCATCTTGACCAACCACGCGGCGGTGCAATACTTCTTCCATCTTCAGCAGCTTGTCGCGTTCACCTTCCATCATTTTTGACACAGGAATGCCGGTCATACGGGAAACGATTTCGGCCACTTCATCCGCGCCAACTTCGGTACGGAAGAGTTTGTTTTGTTTTTTGCCGTCGGGGTTACTTTCCGCAGCTTGCAACTGTGCGCCCAATTTCGGCAACTCGCCGTATTCGAGTTCAGACGCGCGGGCAAAGTCGCCTTGGCGTTTGGCCTGCTCGATTTTGACTTTGATGTCGTCCATCTGTTTCTTGATGTCGGCAGTGCTGGAAGAGGCGGCTTTCTCGGCTTTCCAGATTTCGTCCAAATCAGCGTATTCTTTTTGCAAGCCGTCGATTTCCTCGTCTATCAGTTCCAAACGTTTTTTGCTGGCGTCATCGCTTTCTTTGGCAACATGCATTTTTTCCATTTTGAGCTGGATGATGCGGCGGTCGAGTTTGTCCATCTGCTCGGGTTTGCTGTCCAGCTCCATTTTGATGCGGCTGGCAGCTTCGTCAATCAAATCAATCGCTTTATCAGGCAGGAAGCGGTCGGTAATGTAACGGTCACTCAACTCCGCTGCGGCAACGATAGCAGGGTCGGTAATATCGATACCGTGGTGGATTTCATAACGCTCTTGCAAACCGCGCAAAATAGCGATGGTATCCTCCACACTTGGCTCACCAACCAATACTTTTTGGAAACGGCGTTCGAGTGCCGCATCTTTCTCGATGTACTGACGGTATTCGTCCAAAGTAGTTGCACCGATACAGTGCAATTCACCACGCGCCAAAGCCGGTTTCAACATATTGCCCGCATCCATTGCGCCGTCGGTTTTACCTGCACCAACCAAAGTATGGATTTCGTCAATGAAAATCAAAGTGTTGCCATCGTCTTTAGCCAAGTCGTTCAACACGCCTTTCAAGCGTTCTTCAAATTCGCCACGGTATTTCGCGCCGGCAATCAAAGCCGCCAAGTCCAGAACCAAAAGGCGTTTGTTACGCAGGGATTCAGGTACTTCGCCGTTAACAATACGTTGCGCCAAGCCTTCAACAATAGCGGTTTTACCCACACCCGGCTCACCAATCAGCACAGGGTTGTTTTTGGTACGGCGTTGCAATACTTGAATCGCACGACGAATTTCATCATCACGACCGATAACAGGGTCGAGCTTACCGTCACGGGCGCGTTGAGTCAGGTCAAGTGTGTATTTTTTCAAAGCATCGCGTTGGTCTTCGGCATTCGCATCGTTCACGTTTTGTCCTCCTCGTACCGCATCGATCGCGGCATTGATATTTTGTTCGGTCGCACCGGCTTCTTTCAAAATTTTGCCGGTTGCATCATTCTGCTGAACCAAAGCCAACAGGAAAAGTTCGCTGGCGATATAGGCATCGCCACGTTTGGTCGCAGCCTTGTCCATCAAGTTCAATACAGCTTGCAGCTCACGACTAGGCATAATATCGCCACCTTGACCGGATACTTTTGGCAAGCTGCTCAAATGTTGCTGCAAACGTTGTTTTACTTGAGGCACATTCACACCTGCATGAGCCAGTAACGCAGCTGTACCACTGTTTTGATCGTCAAGCAATGCTTTTAAGATAAAGCCAGCCTCAAGGTAGCTGCTGTCCGCAGCCAAAGCCAGACTTTGACCTTCTTGCAGAGCTTGCTGAAATTTGGCAGTCAATTTATCAAATCTCATTTTAAGTTCCTCTTCAAATATATTCTGTTAGAGCCTATATAAGCGCAAATGTGGATAACTCAATAGCTATTTACTCCATTAACCAAAAATTTTTATTACCTTATTGTTTTATAAAGTTTTATTTTTATAATTTTATGTGTATAACTTTATTATCCAGTTACCCTTTACTCAAAAGGCCGTCTGAAAAATCAAGAATAATCAGGTATAATCGGCACCATATTTATTTTCAGACGGCCTTTGTGCCGAAGGATACTTTCATGAGCAAAAAACGAGTTTTAACAGGCGTTACCACAACAGGTATTCCACATTTAGGCAACTATGTCGGTGCCATCCGCCCGGCTATCCGCGCAGCGCAAGATTCCAATACTGAATCATTCCTCTTTTTGGCCGACTATCACGGCATCATCAAATGTCATGAGCCGGAAATGATTCATCAATCTACTCAAGCTGTTGCCGCCACATGGCTCGCCTGCGGACTCAATCCGGAACAGACCACTTTCTACCGTCAAAGCGACATTCCCGAAGTGATGGAGTTGAACTGGATTCTGACCTGTATCACTGCAAAAGGCCTGATGAACCGCGCCCACGCTTATAAAGCCGCAGTGCAGGCAAATACCGAAAACGGTCAGGAAGATCCGGATCATGGCGTGGAAATGGGCCTGTACAGCTACCCTATCCTCATGACTGCCGACATTCTTATGTTCAATGCCCATGAAGTACCAGTCGGTCGCGACCAAATCCAACACGTTGAAATGGCACGCGATATTGCCGGCCGCTTCAACCATCGCTTCCAAGAACTCTTCACCCTGCCTGAAGTAAAAATCGACGAAAATGTCGAACTCTTGGTCGGCTTGGACGGACGTAAAATGTCCAAATCCTACGGCAATACCATTCCACTTTGGGAAAATGACAAGAAAACCCAAAAATCGGTTAACAAAATCATCACCAATATGAAAGAGCCCGGTGAACCGAAACAGCCTGATGAAAGTCCTCTGTTTGAAATCTACAAAGCCTTCTCCACGCCGTCTGAAACTGCCGAGTTCACGCAAATGCTGGCCGAAGGCCTTGCTTGGGGTGAAGCCAAGAAACTCTTGGGCGCAAAAATCAATGCCGAGCTCGCAAAACCGCGCGAGCGCTACAATGAATTGACAGCCAAACCCTCTCAAATTGAAGACATTTTGCAGGCCGGCGCACAAAAAGCGCGCAAAGAAGCACGCGAATTGTTGGATAAAGTACGCGATGCAGTAGGTATTCGTCCGTTGAAATAATAGCAAGGCCGTCTGAATATTTCAGACGGCCATAATATCGTTTATCATTTGAAATATAATCGTTTTCTAGGGTTTCTCATATGAAAAAAACCTTTCCCCTTATCTTGCTCAGCCTTTCATTGGCTGCCTGCGGCGGTAAATCTGAAGATACTGCAGCCAATGATGCTGCTTCAGACAAAGCGCCCAAGCCTACCTTCAAAGTTAAATATATCGATGAACAAGCCATATCCGGTTTGGATTTGGGTACAGCACAAGAAGGCGAAACCAAAGAAGGCAAAAAACAACGTACCTACCCGATTAACGGTATAGAGGGTGGTGTCATTAATCTGATTGGCAAGCACCCTACCGACTTAGAAGTCATCAGCGGCCAATGCATGGAAAAAAATGAAAAAGGTGTTCCAGCCGGCTGGTCAGCCAACGGCGTCTGCCACACTGCCTTTGCAAAAATGGTGGACAATATTGCCCAAGACGGCAGCAAGCTGACCAACTATCTGATTTCACACGCTGCTTTGCAGCCTTATACCGAAGGCAAAAGCGGTTATGCTGCCGTACAAAACGGCCGCTATATTTTAGAAATTGACAGCGAAGGCATGTTCTATTTCCGTCGCCGCCATTACTAAACCCCTGACCATCCTATTTTCCTCTGACACAAGGACTGAATCATGGCTCAAGTTACTTTCCAAGGCTCACCTATTTCTACAAACGGCAATTTGCCCGCTACCGGCCAAGTTGCACCTGATTTCACATTGGTAGCAGCAGACCTATCTGAGAAATCATTGGTTGACTTCGCAGGCAAACGCAAAGTGCTGAATATTTTCCCTAGCATTGACACTGGCGTATGCGCCCAGTCCGTCCGCACTTTCAACAAACGTGCCTCATCTTTGGACAATACCGTCGTCTTGTGCATTTCTGCCGATTTACCGTTTGCACAAGCCCGTTTCTGCGGCGCAGAAGGTTTGGAAAATGTAGTGACACTTTCTACATTCCGCAGCAGCTTTTCTAACGATTACGGTGTTACACTGACAGAAAGCCCATTACGCGGCTTGACTGCCCGTGCAGTGGTGGTTTTGAACGAGCAAAACCAAGTTCTCCACGCTGAGCTGGTATCGGAAATTGCGAACGAGCCTGACTACGAAGTAGCCTTGGCTGTTTTGTAATTGACTCAATAAAATCAGGCCGTCTGAAACTTTTCAGACGGCCTTTAGATTATCTTCAAAATAAAAACGGTAGCTTAAAAGCTACCGTTTTCTGTTTCAAACCTTATACAGGTTTATCTGTTTTGTCTGCTTCTACTGACTCAGTATTCTGAACCTCATTTTGCTCAACAGGTTCAGCAGCTTCAGCAACAGGCGCTTCAGGCTCTTCTACTTTGTCATCGCGGACATTGTGGCTGTAATCTTTAGGCGGACTAGGCTGTTTACCGGCCATAATTTCCAAAACTTGGTCTCGATCGATGGTTTCCCAATCCATCAGTGCCTTGCACATGGTTTCCATCTTATCGCGATTTTCATCCAAGATTTTGTAAGCCACTTGGTATTGCTCATCCAAAATACAGCGGATTTCCGCATCGATATCTTGTTGGGTTTTCTCGGAAATGTTTTGAGAACGGGTTACGCTGCGACCCAAGAATACTTCACCTTCGTTCTCAGCATAAACCATCACACCCATTTTGTCGCTCATACCATAACGCGTTACCATCTCGCGTGCCATTTGAGTTGCACGCTCGAAGTCGTTAGATGCGCCGGTAGAAATACGGCCGACAAAAATATCTTCAGCAATACGACCACCAAATAAGATTGAGATCTGGCTCAGCATTTGGTCTTTGTACATGCTGATACGGTCACGCTCAGGCAGCTGCCAAGTCAAACCCAATGCACGGCCACGAGGCATAATCGTTACTTTGTGAACCGGATCGGTAAACGGCAGGCTTTCCGCTACGATTGCATGACCGGCCTCATGATAGGCTGTCGCACGTTTTTCATCTTCGTGCATCACCATGCTGCGACGTTCCGGACCCATGTAGATTTTGTCTTTAGCATCTTCAAAGTCGCTTTGATCGACTTTAACTTTATTACGACGACCGGCAAACAAAGCTGCTTCATTGACCAAATTTGCCAAATCCGCACCTGAAAAACCAGGGGTACCGCGTGCTAAAGAGGTCAAATCTACGGATGCATCCAAAGGTACTTTTTTAGCGTGTACTTTCAAGATTTGCTCACGGCCACGGATATCAGGCAATGGAACAACGACTTGACGGTCAAAACGGCCCGGACGCTGCAACGCTGGGTCAAGTACATCAGGACGGTTGGTTGCTGCGATCACAATAACGGTTTGGTTGCTTTCAAAACCATCCATTTCAACCAACAATTGGTTTAATGTTTGCTCACGCTCATCATTACCACCACCCAAACCAGCACCACGCTGACGGCCAACCGCATCAATTTCATCGATAAAGATGATACATGGCGCGTTTTTCTTGGCCTGCTCGAACATATCGCGGACACGGCTCGCACCGACACCGACAAACATTTCTACGAAGTCAGAACCTGAAATACTGAAGAATGGCACACCGGCCTCACCGGCAATCGCTTTAGCCAGCAATGTTTTACCCGTACCAGGGCTACCGGCTAACAAAATACCGCGAGGTACACGACCACCCAGGCTTTGATAGCGGTTAGGCGATTTCAGGTAATCCACGATTTCTTGTACTTCTTCTTTTGCCTCATCACAACCGGCAACATCGGCAAAAGTAACTTTATTGGAATCTTTGTCCAGTAAACGTGCACGGCTCTTACCAAAAGAGAATGCGCCGCCTTTACCGCCACCGCCGCTTTGCATGCGCATGAAGTAGAACCATGCACCGATCAACAATAAAACAGGCAGCAGGCTGTAAAACAGACTGGCCAGCATGCTTGGTTTTTCTTCCGGAGTCACTTTGACGCGTACTTTGTTGTCCAACAGTGTTTTAACCAAGTTGTCATCTAAAGGCGCATTGGTATAGAAGGCAGTTTTATCGGTGCGCTCACCTTTAATCAGATAGCCGCTGACAACAGATCCTTCAATATTGACATTGGATACTTCGCCACTATTAACTTGCTGAATAAATTGAGAATATTCGATTTGCTGTTTATCTTCCTGCTTATCGCTGAGCGCATTGAATGCTGCTAAAAGCATAGCACCACCCACTACCCAGACTAATATGTTTTTAATGGTATTCCCCACTGAACAGGCTCCATGGTTACAAAATAAATAAAATCAAGGGAAAGAATTTTAAAGCACCCACCCTACATTGTCAGCGTTTATTTTTACCTAATAGGTAAATCTCACTGGAACGATTGCGGGAAGCATCCGGCTTTCGAGTTTGTACACTGGCAAAAATTTCACGCATAGCCGCCGTATACTCTTGATAACCCGCGCCTTGAAACACCTTCACTAAAAAACTGCCGCCGGTTTTCAAATGTTGGGAGGCAAAATCCAAGGCCAGTTCACACAAATAAAAACTGCGTGCCTGGTCGGTTACGGCATTGCCTGACATATTGGGTGCCATATCACAGATTACAAGGTCTAACGGACGATTATCCAATAAGGCTTCAAACTGCTCCAAAACAGCATCTTCCCTAAAGTCACCCTGAATAAACGACACACCTTCAATAGCTTCCATCGGCAAAATATCCAAAGCAAACACTGCTCCTGTTTTACCGACTAGCTTGGCCGCAACCTGTGACCAACTTCCCGGCGCGCTGCCCAAATCCGCCAAAACCGTACCTGGCTTGATTAATTTGTCTTTTTGATTTATTTCCAATAATTTATAAGCCGCTCTGGCACGATATCCGTCCTTTTGTGCCATATGGACATAATGATCGTTGACGTGCTCATGCAGCCATGCTTTTGAAGATTTTGAGCGTACAGCCATCTTGATTTGAAATGCTTAAGTTAAAATCAGCATTGTACGTTATTTCCCCCGTAAATGTTCTAAATCGCGTACAATATAGCCATTATTCTTTTGAATTGGATACTTATTAATATGAGCGACAACAAATTAAGCACCAAAGAAATTTTGGCCTTGAAAGCCCAAGCACATCACCTCCATCCTGTCGTTATGGTTGGCCAACAAGGCTTGACCGACTCAGTCATCAAAGAAACCGATGCCGCATTGACAGCACATGAATTGATTAAAGTCCGTGTTTTTGGCGATGATCGCGCTGAACGTATTAAAATTTGCAATGCCCTGTGTGAAACACTGGGTGCTCAACTGGTGCAACATATTGGCAAATTACTTGTTTTGTGGCGTAAGAAACCGGACGGCGAATAATTTAAACTAAATAAACAACAGAAGTATTTTCTCAACCCACTTTAATCATATCCTTCTGTTGTATTTACGCAGTACGGAATGATTTATTCCATTATTCTAAGCATAAAAATACAAATACGGTTGTCTGTTTTTGTAAATAACCTCAAAATTACAAAATCATAACGGCCGCACTCTGTCGGCCGATTATTTTATTCTTAATCCTTCGCAAAATATAAAAGCAAACCGATGAATGCTCAACAATATGAAGAATCTTTTCTTCTAGCAGAAAAATTAATCACTCAAGACCCTCCTGACTTTGCACGAGCCATCCCATTGCTCTGCGAGGCAGCAGAAGCCGGGCATATTGAGGCCGCATTTCAGCTAGCAGGATGCCTGATCGAACACCACGAAAATGCGCAAGATTTAGCAATCGCAGTTGAATATTTAAAGCAAGCTGCAAGAGCTGGTCATCCATACGCCCGCTATAATCTTCTCCAGTTACAAGAAAATAATGGAATAGAAATAGAAAAGCTCATTGCAGCCTATCAAGAGCTTGCTGAAGAAGGATTAGCCCCAGCACAACTACACCTCATGCGTTTATATGCAGATAATGGCAATGACCAAGAAGCAGTCAAATGGGCATTGAAAGCTGCCGAACAGCAAAATCCTCAGGCACAATACTTCTTAGCCCAACATTACCAATATTCCAGCTCTTCTGATTTGGAATATTCTCATAAACTTTATCAACAATCCGCTGCGCAGGGATTTATTGCAGCACACTGGCAACTCGGTCTCCAATACAAATTGGGGCAAGGTGTCGCACAAAATCCTGAAAAAGCAATCGAACATTTACGTATTGCCGCCGATTACGACATTGTTCCAGCGCAAACTTCTCTTGCGGAACTCTTAGCCGCATCAAATCCTGCTGAAGCATTGGAATGGTTTGAAAAAGCTGCCGCACAAGGTGACAGCAATGCGAATGTAGCACTTGCCGAAATCTATCTGCTAGGCAAAAACACCGAACGAGACCCTCATAAGGCCTATCAGCACGCTAAATTTGCTGCTGATCAAAATGATCCGGAAGGCTTGCGCCTTTTAGGTGATATCCATCGCTACGGATTGGGACAAGCAGTTGATGCAGACACCGCACGTCAATATTATCAACGCTCGGCTGATTTAGGTAATCTTGTCGCTTACCAAAAACTTCTGTCTGACAGTGCGTTGAATAACCAGAAAAACTATCAGCTAACCAAAGAAATCGCTCTCCAACGTCAAGAAGCCGAGCGTCTGTACAAGCTGGCATTTGCATCGCACTATGGCTTAAAACGCAAACAGAATTACGCTGAAGCACTGGATCTATACCATCAGTCCGCAGAACGTGGACACAGTAAATCCCAAACCAATCTAGGTATGATGTATTACTGCGGACAAGGCGTACCTGTCGACTACGCCCAAGCTGCAAAATGGTTTGAAGCAGCGGCCAAACAAAGAGACACGATGGCTCAATATAATCTTGCCTGCCTGTATTATCACGGCATGGGTGTAAAAAAAGACATCAACAATGCTTGCTTCTGGTTGCAAGAAGCCATCCAACATGGACATGAACAGCAAGACGTTCTCAAAGAGCTTCTGACTCAATGGAAGCAATTCTCTCAAAAAGGCTCTACTGATAATTAGAGGCCGTCTGAAATTCTAACTTCCTACATAAATGACATGTCAGCGCTAAAGTAGCCTGTACATGTCATTTTTTTCATTTACCCTTCCTCAACAATCGCCATCTTCAAATCCCATTTCTCCTTAATCTCTTTAGAGTCTTCAGACGGCCTATTCTCTTTGTAAAAAACCAGATAATCTAAATTTAATTTTCTATTTACAACAAAATTTGAAAAATATTTTTCGTATTCGAATAAACTTTCTCAAATATCTGATGCTTTTTTACTGTATCCACTCAATATCTCGATTTAAAAACAAGCTACAGAACTCTTTTAAAAAATCTTAATTTCAACCTCTAAATCCTATCAATATCTACAGCACAATTTGCCAGTTTGCCCAATTACTGATAGCATTTGCAGGTTAGCTGGTTTGTAAAAAGTTCAATTCTTTCTGATTTTTTATCAACGGTTATAACGTATTGATAATATTTCAGTAATTAAAACTTTTTTCGAATTTAACTCTAGGAATTTTCGTTTTAAACTCACATCTGTTCGCAAACGAAAATATCGGAGTAATACTCCGTCATTGAAAAACACTCAACACAAGGATAGATATTATGTCCACCCAATTACACGATGTTGACCCAATTGAAACCAAAGAATGGTTAGACGCGTTAAGCTCTGTTTTAGAATATGAAGGTAGCGAACGCGCCCAATACCTGCTGGAAAGTTTGGTCAAATACAGCCGTGACAAAGGCATCCGTATGCCTCACGGCACCACTACTCCATATTTGAACACCGTTTCCGTAGAAGACGAAAAAGGCATCCCTGGCGACCAAAACATCGAACACCGCATCCGTGCATTCGTTCGTTGGAACGCTGCCGCTATCGTTTTGCGCGCAGGTAAAAAAGATTTGGAATTGGGTGGACATATTGCATCTTTCCAATCAGCCGCCACTATGTACGAAGTCGGCTTCAACCACTTCTGGAAAGCTAAAGGCGAAGGCGAAGAAGGCGATCTGGTATTCTTCCAAGGCCACGTAGCCCCTGGTATCTACGCACGTGCGTTTGTTGAAGGCCGTCTGACTGAAGACCAGCTGAACAACTTCCGTCAAGAAGTTGGCGGTAAAGGTCTGCCTTCTTACCCTCACCCTCACCTGTTGCCTGACTTCTGGCAATTCCCAACCGTATCTATGGGTCTTGGCCCATTGATGGCAATTTACCAAGCACGCTTCCTGAAATACTTGGAATCTCGCGGCTTGGCTAAAACCAAAGGCCGTAAAGTATGGGTATTCTGTGGCGACGGTGAAATGGACGAACCTGAAAGCCAAGGTGCTATTGCTCTGGCTTCACGCGAAGGCTTGGACAACTTGGTATTCGTCATCAACTGTAACCTGCAACGTTTGGACGGCCCAGTACGCGGTAACGGCAAAATCATTCAAGAGCTGGAAGGCAACTTTGCCGGCGCCGGCTGGAATGTTGTGAAAGTCGTCTGGGGTCGTCGTTGGGACCGCCTCTTGGCAAAAGACAAAGATGGCATCCTGCGCAAACGTATGGAAGAGTGCCTGGACGGTGACTACCAAACTTACAAATCCAAAGACGGTGCATACGTTCGCGAACACTTCTTCAATACGCCTGAACTGAAAGCATTGGTCGCCGATATGACTGATGACGAAATTTGGGCATTGAACCGCGGTGGTCATGACCCTCAAAAAGTCTACAACGCTTACGACCGCGCTGCGAACCACGCCAACGGAAAACCTACTGTAATCTTGGCAAAAACCATTAAAGGTTACGGTATGGGTGCATCCGGCGAAGGTCAAAACGTTGCCCACCAAGCCAAAAAAATGGACAAAGCGTCTCTGAAACAATTCCGTGACCGCTTTGACATTCCTGTAACTGACGAGCAAATCGACAGTGGCGACCTGCCTTACCTGACTTTTGCTCCTGACAGCGAAGAATACAAATACCTGCACGCACGCCGTGAATCTTTGGGTGGCTACCTGCCTCAACGCAACCCAACCCAAGATGTTCTGGAAGTGCCTGAACTGTCAGCATTCGATGCCCAACTGAAATCCAGCGGTGACCGTGAATTCTCCACCACCATGGCTTTCGTACGCATCCTGTCTACTTTGCTGAAAGACAAAAAAATCGGCAAACGCGTTGTACCTATCGTTCCTGACGAAAGCCGTACTTTCGGTATGGAAGGTATGTTCCGCCAATACGGTATTTGGAACCCTAAAGGCCAACAATACACTCCTCAAGATAAAGACCAACTGATGTTCTACAAAGAATCCGTCGACGGTCAAATCTTGCAAGAAGGTATTAATGAGCCAGGCGCAATGGCTGACTGGATCGCGGCTGCAACCAGCTACGCCAACAGCAACTTTGCGATGATTCCTTTCTACATCTACTACTCTATGTTCGGTTTCCAACGAGTTGGCGACTTGGCATGGGCAGCAGGCGATATGCACGCACGCGGCTTCCTGTTAGGTGGTACTGCCGGCCGTACAACGCTGAACGGTGAAGGTCTGCAACATGAAGACGGCCACAGCCATATTCAAGCAGATTTGATTCCAAACTGCGTTTCTTACGACCCGACATTCCAATACGAAGTAGCCGTTATCGTTCAAGACGGCCTGCGCCGTATGTATGCCAATAACGAAGACGTGTTCTACTATATCACCCTGATGAACGAGAACTACGCTCACCCAGATATGCCTGAAGGCGCAGAAGAAAACATCCTGAAAGGTATGTATCTGCTGAAAGCCGGTGGCAAAGGCGACAAGAAAGTTCAATTGATGGGTTCCGGTACCATCCTGCAAGAAGTCATTGCCGGTGCTGAATTGTTGAAAGCCGACTTCGGCGTAGAAGCAGACATCTGGTCTTGCCCATCTTTCAACCTGTTGCATCGCGATGCTATAGAAGCAGAACGTTTCAACCGCCTTAATCCTTTGGAAACTGCAAAAGTACCGTTTGTTACTTCTCAACTGCAAGGTCATGACGGCCCAGTGATTGCCGCTACCGACTATATCCGCAGCTATGCTGACCGCATCCGTGCCTATATCCCTAACGACTACCACGTCTTGGGTACTGACGGCTTCGGTCGCTCCGACAGCCGTGCCAACCTGCGCAGCTTCTTCGAAGTTGACCGCTACAACGTTGCCGTTGCTGCATTGAGCGCATTGGCCGAGCAAGGTAAAGTCAGCACAGAAACCGTTCAACAAGCCATTGAAAAATATGGTATTAAAGCCGATTCAGCTCCTAGCTGGAAACGCTAATTGATGTTTCAGACGACCTGTTTACTTCATTCAGACATCAGGCCGTCTGAAAACCGAATGCTTGAATGGTTTGAACAAACAAACTGTACCGATGCCGTGTGAAACAGTTTTCAGACGGCATCAAACTGAAAATATTAAAGGAACTCAAATGAGTATCGTAGAAATCAAAGTCCCTGATATCGGCGGTCATGAAAACGTCGACATCATCGCCGTAGAAGTTAAAGTAGGCGACACTATTGCCGTTGACGACACCCTGATTACTTTGGAAACCGACAAAGCCACTATGGACGTACCTGCTGATGCAGCCGGCGTCGTGAAAGAAGTTAAAGTTAAAGTGGGCGATAAAATCTCTGAAGGCGGCGTTATTCTGACCGTTGAAACCGGTGCTGCCGCTGCTGATGCCGCTCCGACCCCTGCAGCAGAAGCTCCTGCTGCTCCAGCTGCTGCGCCTGCAGCCGCTCCTGCCGGTGGTGCTACTGTACAAGTTGTTGTACCTGATATCGGCGGCCACTCTGACGTAGACGTTATTGCCGTTGAAATTAAAGTTGGCGACACTGTTGCCGTTGACGACACCCTGATTACGTTGGAAACCGACAAAGCCACCATGGACGTACCATGTACCGAAGCCGGTGTGGTTAAAGCTGTATTCCTGAAAGTTGGCGACAAAGTATCCGAAGGCTCTGCCATTATCGAAGTAGAAACTGCCGGCTCTGCCGCAGCGGCTCCTGCTCCTGCCGCTCAAGCTGCCGCACCTGCACCTGCTGCAGCTCCGGCTCCTGCTGCACCAGCCGCTGCACCTGCACCGGTTGCTCCTGCTGCTGCAAAAATCGATGAAGCTGCATTTGCAAAAGCCCATGCAGGTCCTTCTGCACGTAAACTGGCGCGCGAATTGGGCGTAGATTTGGGCCAAGTCAAAGGTACCGGTCTGAAAGGCCGTATCATGGGCGAAGACGTTAAAGCCTTCGTTAAATCCGTTATGCAAAGCGGTGCAGGCAAACCTGCTGCTGCCTCTTTGGGCGGTGGTCTGGACTTGTTGCCATGGCCTAAAGTTGACTTCTCAAAATTCGGCAGCGTCGAAGTTAAAGAACTGTCTCGTATTAAGAAAATCTCCGGTCAAAACCTGTCTCGCAACTGGGTTGTGATTCCTCACGTTACCGTACACGAAGAAGCGGACATGACCGAATTGGAAGAATTCCGCAAACAACTGAACAAAGAATGGGAACGCGAAGGCGTGAAACTGTCTCCATTGGCCTTCATCATTAAAGCCTCTGTTGCTGCGCTGAAAGCCTTCCCTGAATTCAATGCCTCTCTGGATGGCGACAATCTGGTGCTGAAAAACTACTTCAACATCGGTTTCGCAGCAGACACGCCAAATGGCTTGGTTGTTCCAGTAATCAAAGACGTGGATCAAAAAGGCTTGAAACAAATCAGCCAAGAGCTGACCGAATTGTCTAAAAAAGCCCGCGAAGGCAAGCTCAAACCGCAAGAAATGCAAGGCGCATGCTTTACTATTTCCAGCTTGGGCGGTATCGGCGGCACAGGCTTCACGCCGATCGTGAATGCTCCTGAAGTTGCTATCTTGGGTGTGTGCAAATCCCAAATCAAACCGGTTTGGAACGGCAAAGAATTCGCTCCTCGCCTGATGTGCCCATTGAGCCTGTCCTTCGACCACCGCGTCATCGACGGTGCCGCCGGTATGCGCTTCACCGTATTCCTGGCTAACCTGTTGAAAGACTTCCGCCGCATTACTCTGTAATCCGAGCATTTTCAGACGGCCTTTTTACTCAGGCCGTCTGAAAAAAGAAGTCCGAACATCATTCAGAAAGATTAGACATGAGCTTAGTTGAATTAAAAGTGCCAGACATTGGCGGTCACGAAAATGTAGATATTATTGCGGTTGAAGTAAATGTAGGCGACACCATTGCCGTGGACGATACCCTGATTACTTTGGAAACCGATAAAGCCACTATGGACGTACCTGCCGAAGTTGCAGGTGTCGTTAAAGAAGTTAAAGTTAAAGTGGGTGACAAAATCTCCGAAGGCGGCTTGATTGCAGTCGTTGAAGCCGAAGGTGCGGCTGCCGCTCCTAAAGCCGAAGCACCAGCTGCTCCTGCACAAGAAGCGCCTAAAGCTGCTGCTCCAGCTCCTCAAGCTGCACAATTTGGCGGTTCTGCCGATGCTGAATACGATGTGGTCGTATTGGGTGGCGGCCCTGGCGGTTATTCCGCTGCATTTGCCGCTGCTGACGAAGGCTTGAAAGTTGCCATCGTCGAGCGTTACAAAACTTTGGGCGGCGTTTGCTTGAACGTCGGCTGTATCCCTTCAAAAGCTCTGTTGCACAACGCTGCCGTAATCGATGAAGTACGTCACTTGGCTGCGAACGGTATCAAATACCCAGAACCAGAACTCGACATCGACATGCTGCGCGCTTACAAAGACGGCGTGGTTTCCCGCCTGACTACCGGCTTGGCAGGTATGGCCAAAGGCCGTAAAGTGGACGTTATCCAAGGTGACGGTCAATTCTTGGATCCTTACCACTTGGAAGTGTCGCTGACCACCGGCGACGTGTACGAGCAAGCGACCCCTACCGGCGAGAAAAAAATCGTTGCCTTCAAAAACTGTATCATTGCAGCAGGCAGCCGCGTAACCAAACTGCCTTTCATTCCTGAAGATCCACGCATCATCGATTCTAGCGGTGCACTGGCTCTGAAAGAAGTACCGGGCAAACTGCTGATCATCGGCGGCGGTATCATCGGCCTCGAAATGGGTACAGTTTACAGCACGCTGGGTTCTCGCCTTGACGTCGTTGAAATGATGGACGGCCTGATGCAAGGCGCAGACCGCGACTTGGTTAAAGTATGGCAAAAACAAAACGAATACCGTTTTGACAACATCATGATCAACACCAAAACTGTCGCTGTTGAGCCTAAAGAAGACGGCGTTTACGTTACCTTCGAAGGTGCAAATGCACCTAAAGAACCACAACGTTACGATGCCGTACTGGTGGCTGCCGGTCGTGCGCCTAACGGCAAACTCATCAGCGCTGAAAAAGCCGGTGTTGCCGTAACTGACCGCGGCTTCATCGAAGTGGACAAACAAATGCGCACCAACGTGCCGCACATCTACGCCATCGGCGACATCGTCGGTCAACCGATGTTGGCACACAAGGCCGTTCACGAAGGCCACGTTGCCGCTGAAAACTGTGCCGGCCACAAAGCCTACTTCGACGCGCGCGTTATTCCAGGCGTTGCCTACACTTCTCCTGAAGTGGCATGGGTTGGCGAAACCGAGTTGTCTGCCAAAGCTTCCGGCCGCAAAATCACCAAAGCCAACTTCCCATGGGCTGCTTCCGGCCGTGCGATTGCCAACGGTTGCGACAATGGTTTCACTAAGCTGATTTTTGATGCTGAAACCGGCCGCATCATCGGCGGCGGTATCGTTGGCCCTAACGGCGGCGATATGATCGGCGAAGTCTGCTTGGCCATCGAAATGGGCTGCGATGCAACCGACATCGGCAAAACCATCCACCCACACCCAACCTTGGGCGAATCCATCGGTATGGCTGCGGAAGTGGCATTGGGCGTATGTACCGACCTGCCGGCTCAGAAAAAGAAATAAGTTCATTCAAATAAAGTTTGAACGAACTTAATGGAACAAAGGCCGTCTGAATGTTTCAGACGGCCTTTTCTCAAATAAGGAGATTTAATATGAAAAAAATCGAAGCCATTATCAAACCTTTCAAACTCGACGATGTACGCGAAGTCTTGACCGAAATCGGCATTACCGGCATGACCGTCAGCGAAGTCAAAGGCTTCGGCCGCCAAAAAGGCCATACAGAAATTTATCGCGGCGCAGAATACGCAGTTGATTTCCTGCCCAAAGTGAAAATCGAATTGGTATTAGCTGACGACAAAGTCGATCAGGCTGTTGATGCCATTTTGGAAACCGCACATTCCGGCAAAATCGGTGACGGTAAAATCTTCATTTATCCAGTTGAAGAAGCTATCCGCATTCGAACCGGCGAACGTTCGGATGCCGCGCTTTAATAGAAATCACAAGATACAGAATACAAATGCCGTCTGAAAAAAGTCATGACTTGTCTTAATCAGGGCTTATTTTTCAGACGGCATTATTGAATACCCCCATTCTCTAAAGTCTATCCAGGTAAACCTATTACCAAAAACCTCACGCTATCAAGCATGGATGAATTCAAGGCAATGCTTCCCTTGACCTTCATGAACGACTTTACCGTATCAAATAACTCTTTCCAAAGTATTGCTTACCCAATCCCATACTTGCAAAACCTCAACGCCCTCCTTTTAAAATCAAATCCCTCGTATTTTTTTCCTATTCTTATTGTTGTCTAACTTTTCAGACGACCCCTTTATCCAAACTCCGTTATAATGACGGCTTTACAATTAATTTATCCAAAGACAGTCTTATCATGAAACACATCCACATTATCGGTATCGGCGGCACATTTATGGGCGGCGTAGCAGCTATTGCCAAAGAAGCAGGTTTTAAAGTCAGCGGTTGCGACGCCAAAATGTATCCACCGATGAGCACCCAGCTTGAAGCCTTGGGCATAGACGTACACGAAGGCTTTGATGCCGCTCAATTGGACGAATTTAAAGCCGACGTTTACGTTATCGGTAATGTCGTCAAACGCGGCATGGATGTGATTGAAGCCATTTTGAATAAAGGCCTGCCTTATATTTCCGGCCCGCAATGGCTTGCTGAAAACGTATTACACTATCATTGGGTACTCGGCGTAACCGGTACACACGGCAAAACGACTACCGCCTCCATGCTGGCATGGGTCTTAGAATATGCCGGACTCGCACCGGGCTTCCTGATTGGCGGCGTACCGGAAAACTTCAGTGTTTCTGCCCGTCTGCCGCAAACTCCGCGCCAAGATCCGAACAGCAAATCGCCGTTTTTCGTCATCGAAGCCGACGAATACGACACTGCCTTTTTTGACAAACGCTCCAAATTCGTACACTACCGTCCGCGTACCGCCATTTTGAACAATCTGGAATTCGACCACGCCGACATTTTTGCCGATTTGGGCGCCATTCAAACACAATTCCATCATTTGGTACGCACCGTGCCGTCTGAAGGCCTCATTGTCTGCAACGGCCAGCAGCAAAGCCTGCAAGATACTCTAGACAAAGGCTGCTGGACGCCCGTAGAGAAATTCGGTACCGAACAAGGCTGGCAAGTTGGTAGCGTCCATGCTGACGGCTCGTTTGATGTACGCCATCACGGCGAAACGGTCGGACACGTCGCTTGGGAACTGATGGGCGAACACAACCGCATGAACGCCCTCGCCGTTATCTCTGCCGCACGTCATGCCGGAGTCGATATTCAGACGGCCTGCGAAGCTTTAAGTGCATTTAAAAATGTCAAACGCCGTATGGAAATCAAAGGCACGGTGAACGGCATCACTGTTTACGACGACTTTGCCCACCATCCGACCGCCATCGAAACCACCATCGAAGGCTTACGTCAGCGCGTCGGTAACGCACGCATCCTCGCCGTCCTCGAGCCTCGTTCCAACACCATGAAGCTCGGCACCATGAAAGCCGCCCTGCCCGCAAGCTTAAACGATGCCGACCAAGTATTCTGCTACGCCGGCGGCGTGGACTGGGACGTCGCCGAAGCCCTCGCGCCTTTAGGCGGCAAGCTGCACGTCGGTCAAGACTTCGATGCCTTTGTTGCCGAAATCGTGAAAAATGCCGAAGCAGGCGACCATATTTTGGTCATGAGCAATGGCGGTTTCGGCGGAATACACGGAAAGCTGCTGGAAGCGTTGAAATAAGGTTGGTTAAAAGTTTGGAATGAGTGAGGCCGTCTGAAAACCGGAATTTGGTTTTCAGACGGCCTTTTTGTTGTGAAGTAATGAGATGGGGAAAAACCGATATTTCCGGCGAATCAGGTTTGGTTATAAACCAAGCCGGGTTTGCCATTTGCCTTTATTTAGTTTTTTTAGGCAGCTTGGTGTTTTCGCTTTCTATTGCCTTTCGGTATAGGTCAAACAGGAAGGCGACGCGTTCTGCCTCGTCGTCGGTGTTTTTACCTTTTTTGTAGCCGTAGGCTTTATCTACTGCTTTGTCGAGGGCGGCGTGTGCTTTGACGAGATCGGGATAGCCTGCGTCGGGCGCATAGAGTTCGGCGAGCGTAGGAGGAAGCAGATCGTTGGCAAGCGCATCGGCTCGGTATTTCTCGCGAATGTCAAGGATGGCTTGGGCGGCAGCTTCGATGGCGGAACGGAGGGGATTGTTTTCAGACGGCCTCGACGTTTCGCCTTTTTTGCCCGAAGCTTCCTGACAGGCAGTTTCGTCATCGTTAGGTTTACAGCAGCTTTCTGGGAAGGGAAAGTTGTTGTACACAACGGTATTGGAATAGCGGTAATCGCTTTTCAGACGGCCTGCGACAGTACGCATAAAGGCATTGTGCATGGTTGAGCAGAGGATGCCGAAGTGGTAGAGGGTGGCGTTTGGAAGCATAAACGATGAATCGCTGATGATGATTTGATGCGACAGATAACCGATGGGGACGAAACGGCGGCTTTCAGAAGATACGCGTGGAATAATCAGATAATTGCCGTCTGAAGGCTGGCGGATTTCATCGAAGAGCCACGGGGTAGCCGCTTTTTTCTGCGTGGAGGCTTTACTGCTGGCTTCGCGCATGGCTTTAACCGCCTGAATACGGGCTTGGACTTTGGGCATCTGTTTCAGGTCGTAGTTGCGTTTGACGTCGGATACGCCGTGAAACCACAGGCACCAACGGGTTTTGCCGTTGAGGAATTCCTCGGCGCCGATAAAGGGACGGATGTATTGTTCCGCTAAGGGTTCAGCGGCAATTAAGGTTTCTTTTTCATCGGAGGAAAGGATAAGGTTGCCACCGTCGGTCGGCTTATTACCATAAAGCATTTCAATTTCCCCACTGATTTGGGTTTTGCGCTTGGCAATAATCAAATCGGGCGCATCAATCAGATAAGGATTGATGTTGGCTACGGCGTGTTTTTGGGGTTCACCTTTGATGTCGGGATAGTCGTAGAGGTATTTGGGCAGAGCGGGATTTGCCGAAGCGTTTGCGCCGCCGTTTTCAGACGACGTTTGCGGTTTGCGGCTAAAGCCGACGATGATGCAATGGACGGCGGCTTTGCCTGCGGCTTGGCTCGTCCATTGGAAGGTGCGGTGGGCAAAGTTGATTTCGATGCCTTGGTTCAAAAGGCTGCCCCAAAGGATTTCGACCTGCTGGCCTTGGCAGATGGAATTGGTGGAGACAAATGCCGTCTGAACTTGGGGATTCTGCGCCATGATGCCGGCGGCTTTGACATACCAGTTGCAGACGTAATCCAACAGGCCGTAGCCTTTGATATGGCTGCAGATGCTTTCGAGGTCGTTTTTCTGCTCTTTGGTTTGGTAGGTCGAACCGATAAAGGGTGGATTGCCGAAGATGTAGTCCGCCGCCTGCCAAGGTGTGCGGAGGCTGTTGGCATGGATGATTTCGGCGGCATCTTCGAGCGGCAGCGTATGGCAGGCGACCTCGCCGTCGAAGCGGATTTGCGTGCGGATGTTGCATTGGTGGTTTTTGAGCCACATGGCAGTACGGGCGATAAGGACGGCGAATTCGTCTATTTCGATACCGTGGAATTGTTTCAGACGGCATTGGACGGACGGGCTGTCGAATAAGCCGCCTGCTTTGTCTTTGAGGGCTTCGGCGATGATGTCGTCTTCAAGGGCGCGGATGCGGTCGTAGGCAACGATAAGGAAATTGCCGCAGCCGCAGGCCGGGTCGAGGAATTGCAGGTTTTGGATTTTTTGGTAGAAGGCGGCGAGTTTTTTGGCTTTGTCGCGTTTGAGGGCTTTGACGGCTTCAAATTCGGCGCGCAGGTTTTCTAAAAAGAGGCTGTTGATGACTTTGTCGATATTTGCGGCTTCGGTGTAATGTGCGCCTGCTTCGCGCCGCTCTTGCGCGTCCATGACGGATTGGAAGAGCGTGCCGAAGATTTCTGGACTGATGTTGCGCCAGTCGAAATTGCCGCAGTCGATTAAGGCGCGGTGCTGCTTGGCAGTGAAGTCGAAAGTGCGCAGGCGTTCTTTGAAAAGGCCGCCGTTGACGTATTCGAAACCTTTAAATTTTTCGCTTTGGGTCTTGCTGCGCTTTTGGTCGGGTGTGTTGAGAAATTCAAAGAGTTGATTGAGCTTGTCACCGAGCGTATCGGCCTCTTTGCAGCTTTCTAAAAAGTCTTGAAAGAGGTAGTTGCGCTGGAAAACGGCGCTGTCGTCGGCAAAAAAGAGGAAAAGCAGGCGCGTGATGAAGAGCCTGAGTTCGTGTTCTTCATAAATGCCTTCTTCCTGCAAGGCATCGTGTAGTCTGCCAATCGCCGTCGCCGCTTGAATGTTGGCTTCTTCTTGAATTTGGCGGACTTTGGCTTCGATGCCGAACATAAAGTCGAAAACGCCGCGCGTAATGTATTCGGGCAATGCTTCCAACGGGAATTGCCATTGGTTTTCTACGCCTTCTTTAGGCTCGCGACGATAAAGGTGGAAATGGGCAAAATCGCTGACGGCGTAATATTCAGGTAATGCAGACGGCTTGGTGCGCTCGATTTCCTGCAAATAACGCTCCGCCTGTTCTTTGGCTTTGGCTAGGTTTTTGTTGGCGGATTTGTGTTCTGCCAGGAAGATGCCTTCCCAAAAGACATCGACAAATTGGGTGTTGTTGCTCGGGTCTTTAACGGCATATTCGAAGTGGACGACGTTTTTGCGGTCTATGCCGAAAATCGCAAAAAATTCATTCCAAAAGGTGTCTTTTTCACGGCGTTCGTCGGTTTGGTTTTTATAGTGGTCGGCGAAATTTTGTGCGGCGCTTTGGAGTTGGAGCAAGGTTTTCATGACTTTATGGAATGAATGTATTGTGTAAATGGATGGGGCGTTATTATAACGGTTTGCGTTAAAAAGGTCGTCTGAAACCTCTTTTCAGACGACCTTTATTCTTTCTGGTTATCAATATTTAACCGCAACCACCGCATTTGCCACAGCCGCTGCTGCAGTCGCGTTTTTTCGGTTTGAACACGAATTTTCGCAAGAGGAAGAATACGCAAGTGAGCATAATCAAGCCGACGATAATATATTGAGTCATGATGATAGTATCCTTGAAGAAATTTGGTAAACCACGAATGCGGCAAAATAAGCCATCAGGAACAAATAGCCTGTAATCATAAGCATATTTTTCGTGGATTTGGTTTCGCGTTTAATTACGGCCAAAGTCGCGGCACACATCGGAGCATACACATACCAAGCCAAGAAGGCAAAGGCGGTCGGCAAGCCCCAGTTGTTGTGTATGATGGGAATTAATGCGTTTTGTACGGCATCTTCAGACGACGCGCTGACGGCATAAACGGTACCCAATGCGGCAACGACCACTTCGCGCGCGGCAATACCCGGAATCATGGCGATACACATTTCCCAAGTAAAACCCAAAGGTGCAAAAAACGGCTGAATAGCATGACCAAGCGTACCTGCCAAGCTGTAATCGATGGCGGCACCGGTTGCGCCTTCAGGCGGTTGCGGCCAGCTTACCAAGCCCCACAGAACCACGGCCAACGCAAAAATGATGGTACCCGCGCGTTTCAGGAAGGCTTTTACCCTATCCCACAAGCTGGTCATGATGTGTTTGAAGTTAGGCGTACGGAAAGTCGGCAATTCCATCAAAAGTGGGAATTGTTGCACATTGCCTTTCATCCGCGCCAAGCGTTTCATGATATACGCTGCCAATGCGGCCGACAGAATGCCTACGATATAAAGAATAAACAATGTCAGGCCTTGCAGGTTGAAAATCCCACCCACTGTACGGTCAGGAATAACAGCGGCGATAATCAGCGCATACACCGGCAAACGTGCGGAACAAGTCAGCAACGGCGCAACCGCGATGGTAACAAGGCGTTCGCGCGGGTCGTTAATGGTACGCGCCGACATCACGGCAGGAACGGCACAGGCAAAGCTGGACAAAAGGGGAATAAACGAACGGCCGGACAAACCGCTTTTTGCCATGATGTTATCCAGCAGGAAGGCTGCACGCGGCAGATAGCCTGAGTCTTCCAATAGCAGGATAAAGGCAAACAAAATCGTAATCTGAGGCAGGAACACCAACACGCTGCCCAAACCGGCAATGACGCCGTTGACCAGCAAATCGTTGAGGATGCCCGGCTCCATGTTGGCGCCTATCCATTCGCCCAGCGCGGTAAAGCCACCTTCGATGGCGTCCATAATCGGCGCCGCCCATGTGTAAACCGCTTGGAACACCATAAACAGGATGACCAGCAGCATAATCATGCCCCAGACGGGGTGCAGCACGATGTCGTCGAGTTTTTTGTGCCATGCGGGCAGCGTCATCTGGGTGCGTACCACTTGTGCCAAAATCGATTCGACTTCTTGATAAAGTTTGTCGCTATCCAGCGCATCGAGCGTGCGTTCGGCAGAGGCGGGGTTTGCGGGGAAAGAGCGTTTGCGCGGCAGCTTCGCCACGGCTTCGCGTACAGCCTGTACACCCGACGCGCTCACTGCAACTGTTTCCAAAACAGGTGCATCCAACAACTCGCTCAGTTTGGCCGCGTCGATATTCAAGCCCCTTTTGCGGGCCACGTCGCTCAAATTCAGCGACACCACCATAGGCAGTCCCAGCGTTTTCAGTTCCAAAATCATGCGCAGGGTCATACGCAGGTTGGTCGCGTCGGCAACGGCAATAATGGCATCGGGCGGAATGCCCATCTTGCCTACCATTACATCTTTCGCCACCGCTTCGTCGGGGCTGGTCGTGCGTAGGCTGTATGTGCCCGGCAGGTCGATAATGCGGACGGCCTCGTCGTCGAGGAAGGCGCCCTCGCGCTTATCGACAGTTACGCCCGGATAATTGGCAACCTTGGCATGTGAGCCGGTCAAACCGTTGAACAAAACGGTTTTGCCGCAGTTTGGCGCGCCAATCAAGGCAAAATAGCTTAGTTCCATCATTTTTCCTTATTCTTTCAGACGGCCTTAAACGGCCTCAACGATACGACACATAATCTTCCCGGCCTCTTCCGAACGCAGGGAAAATTGAGATTGGTTACCCAAACGTACCGCAAACGGGCCTCTCCCAAAACCACCCACTGCAATCACTTGCAACGGCATTCCGCTGGAAAAACCCAAATCTGCAAGACGACGGGTTACCAAGGTATCCAAATCACCAAAAACAGGATTGGGAGCAATGGAATCAATATGTACGACTGCGCCTTTTTTCAGGCGCGACAAAGGAACAGCAGACATAAGTCTCTCTTTTCTTTTTGTTTTAAAAATAGATTATTGAAAAAACGTGAGAAGTATGATGAATGTGTAGCACATTTGAAAGATTGTTTACGAATGGCTATTTGCCCCTTCTTTCGATAAGTGCGGTTTGTTTTGAATACTGTTATTGTTTCCCTTAATGATAAGGTATATCAATATAAAAATCAAATGTAACAAGATAAACTAAAAAGGCTAAAATCCTTTTATCATTAGGATTTCAGCCTTTTTATGCACTCAACAAACTAAAGGCCATCTGAAAGGTTTCAGACGGCCTTCAAAATAAAAAACCGAATCAAATCGGTTTTTTATTCCCATTCAGGGAAAGACTCTAAATTACAGAGCGTCTTTCAATGCTTTACCGGCACGGAATTTAGGAGTTTTAGCAGCAGCAATAGTCAAAGGCTCGCCAGTTTTTGGGTTGCGGCCTTGACGTTCGGCGCGTTCGCCGACGTAGAAAGTACCGAAACCGACCAGAGTAACAGTGTCGCCGCTTTTCAATGCGTTGGTTACGGCATTAGTAGTAGCATCCAAAGCTTTTTGCGCAGCAGATTTGGAAATGCCGGCTTCTTGAGCAATTGCTTCGATCAATTCAGACTTGTTCACAATTAGTCCCTTCCTATCGTATAAAGATGATGAAATGCCCGAATACTCGGGGCTTGAGCGCTTTCAAAGCACATACGCACTTTATAGCAATTCTGAAATTATCATGTCAAGTAAAAAATGTGGAATTGCCCTATTTTTGGGGCATTCAGGGCAAAACCACATTTTTTGCAACATCAGACGGCCAACTTAATGCTTGGTTGCTTTTGTTCTTGACTTTGTCTTAGGAGTTTGCACGGTCTCGGCAACTGCCAATTCGGCAACCCATTGCTCAGGCTGAGTTTCCAGACTCAAAGCCAACACTTCATCAATCCATTTGACCGGATGGATGGTCAGACCGGTTTTGACATTTTCAGGGATTTCTTCCAAATCTTTGACGTTGTCTTTCGGAATCAATACATGCTTGATGCCGCCGCGCAAAGCAGCCAGCAGTTTTTCTTTCAAACCGCCGATCGGCAACACTTCGCCACGCAAAGTGATTTCACCGGTCATCGCCACATCCGCACGCACCGGAATTTTGGTAAAGGCAGAAACCATCGCCAAAGTCATGGCAATACCTGCGCTTGGACCGTCTTTCGGCGTCGCACCTTCCGGCACATGGACGTGAATGTCTTTCTTCTCGTAAAAATCAGGAGCCAGACCCACTGATTCGGCACGGGAACGGACAACCGACCATGCGGCCGATACTGATTCTTTCATCACATCGCCCAGTTGGCCGGTACATTGAATCGTACCCTTGCCCGGCAAGGCAACCGCCTCAACAGTCAACAACTCGCCACCGACTTCAGTCCAAGCCAGACCGGTTACCTGGCCGATGCGGTTTTCGCTTTCGGCCACGCCATAGTCGAAACGGCGCACGCCTAGATAGTCATGCAGATTTTTCTCAGTAACTTTAATTGCTTTAGGCTTGGCCTTGCTTGCTGTTTTGGATTTGGACGCTTTTTTCTTATCCTCATTCAAGGTAACCTGCATTACTACTTTGCGGCAGATTTTGGCAATTTCGCGATCCAACGAGCGGACGCCGGCCTCGCGAGTGTAGTAACGGATAATATCGCGCACCGCACTTTCATCAACCACCAACTCACCCTCTTTCACACCATTGCGCTTCATTTGTTTCGGCACAAGGTATTGCATGGCGATATTGATTTTTTCATCTTCCGTGTAACCGGACAGACGGATGATTTCCATACGGTCAAGCAGCGGAGTCGGGATATTCAAGCTGTTTGAAGTGGCAATAAACATCACATCGCTCAAATCGTAATCGACTTCGGCATAATGGTCGGCAAACTTGTTATTTTGCTCAGGATCAAGCACCTCAAGCAATGCACTGGCTGGATCGCCACGGAAATCACTGCCCATTTTGTCGATTTCATCAAGCAGGAACAATGGGTTTTTTACACCCGCTTTTGCCATGTTTTGCAGGATTTTGCCCGGCATAGAGCCGATATAGGTACGGCGGTGGCCGCGGATTTCGCTTTCATCACGCACGCCGCCTAATGCCATACGCACATATTGACGGCCTGTAGCTTTGGCAATCGATTCGCCCAAGGAAGTTTTACCCACTCCCGGAGGACCGACCAAACACAAAATCGGGCCTTTGAGCTTGTCCATACGTTTTTGAACAGCCAAATATTCCAAAATACGTTCTTTGACTTTTTCCAAACCATAGTGGTCGGCATTCAAAATCAAATCAGCCTTGGCAATATCTTTGCTGACACGGGATTTTTTCTTCCATGGCAACTCAAGCAAAGTATCGATGTAGTTGCGCACGACGGTAGATTCCGCAGACATCGGCGGCATCATTTTCAGTTTTTTCAATTCAGACAGACATTTTTCTTCAGCCTCTTTGCTCATGCCTGCTTCTTTGATTTTTGCTTCCAACGCGTCCAGCTCGCCGCGCTCGTCTTCTTCGCCCAATTCTTTCTGAATCGCTTTCACTTGCTCATTCAAGTAATACTCGCGTTGGGATTTTTCCATTTGACGTTTTACACGGCCACGGATGCGTTTCTCAACCTGCATGATGTCGAGTTCGGCTTCCAACTGAGCCAGCAGAAATTCCAAACGTTCGACAATGCCGGCGGTCTCCAGCACATATTGACGCTGCTCCAACTTCAGCTGTAAATGCGCGGCAATCGTATCGGCAAGACGGCTGTTGTCATCGATACTGCTGATGGTACTGATGACTTCGGCAGGAATTTTTTTGTTCAATTTCGCATATTGCTCAAATTGAGTCAGCAAGGTACGGCGCAAGGCTTCAATTTCGGGATTGTCCTTGTCGCTATTTTCATCAATCACCTCAACATGGGACAAAAACAATCCGCCTGTTTCGTCAACCGTCAACGCGCGCGCACGACGGATACCTTCCACCAACACTTTAACAGTACCGTCAGGCAGCTTCAAAACCTGCAAAACTTGGGCAACCGTACCGGTCTGGTGCAAGTCTTCAGCTTTAGGGTCTTCTGTATTAGGGTCAAGCTGGGCCAACAGGAAAACCGGATCATCATTGGCCATTGCCGCCTCAAGGGCCGCAATCGATTTAGGACGACCGACGAACAGCGGCAATACCATATGCGGATACACCACGACATCGCGTAAAGGCAAGGTAGCCAGCGCACTGTATTCCTCGAAATATTTGTCTTTTGTCGGCATAGTTAGAAATCTCAATCATTGTTAAATCAGAATGTAGCTCAAAATTGGGTTGAAGCGCTCCATTTCAAGACTTGAAAACAGCTTATCCGCACCTATTTTCGAAAACATCATTTTTAATAGCCCGATATGGACGTTTACGATAAAATATATCGGATTTTGGGCCGTCTGAAAACTTTTCAGACGGCCCTGGCTAACCAAACAAGGTAGTAAACCATGACAGACTCAACCGAAAAAAAATCATTAATTGAATTCCCTTGCACCTTCCCTGTAAAAGTCATGGGCGCGGTTCATCCGGAATTTGAATCCGCCATCTTGGAAACTGTGCGCAAACATGCTCCCGATACCGAGCCGCACCACATTACTACGCGCCCAAGCAGCAAAGGCAACTACACCAGCGCAACCGTCAAAGTAAATGTTGATAACCAAGAGCAGCTCGACAATATTTACCGCGACCTGACTTCACACGAATTGGTAAAAGTGGTGCTGTAATGAAAATCGTGCACAAAGGCTTGGTCGATTACCTGCCGACTTTCGAAGCCATGAAGGCATTTAATGCCTCGCGTGACGAAAACACCGAAGACGAATTATGGGTGGTCGAACATCCGCCCGTATTCACCCAGGGCTTGGCCGGAAAACCTGAACACCTCCTCATTCGCGACGATATACCCGTTGTCCAAATTGACAGAGGCGGTCAAATTACCTACCACGGTCCCGGCCAATTGGTCGTTTATACGATGATCAATTTCAAACGCCGTAAGACCAGTGTGCGCCATATCGTTTCCGCACTTGAAAACAGCATCATCGCTACCTTGGCAGAATACGGCATCGAAGCAGCCGCCGATCCCAAACGTCCAGGCGTTTATGTCGGCGAGCGTAAAATCGCTTCCCTGGGCCTGCGTATCAAAGACGGCTCCGTTTACCACGGCTTGGCGCTTAACGTGAACATGGATTTAAGTCCGTTTACCCATATCAACCCCTGCGGTTATGCCGGTATGGAAATGACCCAAATTGCTGACTACGTCTCTCCGGCACCCAGCTTGGCAGAAGTTTCGGACAAACTGACCAAGCATTTACAAAAAGAGCTGGCATAAGGCCGTCTGAAAATATTCAACCCCAACGCCATCTTTTAACTGCCCCTCTGAACCCACAAGCCCCTAGGTCATAAAGACTACAATAAGCTTTTCAGACGGCCTTTATAACGACAGAAAGAACACATCACCATGAGTGAAGAAGTAAAACACGACCCTAAACGCGGCATCAAACTGAAAGGCGCAGACAAAACTGCACGCATTCCGATTAAAGTTGTTCCATTGGAACAAAAATTGAAAAAGCCCGAATGGATCCGCGCCAAATTACCGGGTAAGAAATTCTTTGAAATCAAAAACATTCTTCGCGAACAAAAAATGCATACCGTGTGCGAAGAAGCATCTTGTCCAAATATCAGCGAATGCTTTACCAAAGGTACGGCCACATTCATGATCATGGGCGATATTTGTACACGCCGCTGCCCGTTCTGCGACGTTGGTCATGGCCGCCCCAATATGTTGGATCCTGACGAGCCTAAACACTTGGCAGAATCCGTCAAATCCATGAACCTGCGCTATGTCGTGATTACTTCCGTCGACCGTGACGACCTGCGTGATGGCGGTGCCCAACATTTCGCCGACTGCATCAAAGCCATCCGCGAAACCAGCCCGAATACCAAAATCGAAATCCTTGTTCCCGATTTCCGCGGCCGTCTGGACATCGCACTGGAAATCTTGGCAGAAACCCCGCCCGACGTGATGAACCACAACTTGGAAACCCATCCAAGCCTGTATAAAAAAGCCCGTCCGGGTGCCAACTACCAACACTCCCTCGAGCTTCTGCGCCGCTACAAAGAAATGATGCCCCATATTCCGACCAAATCCGGCATCATGGTCGGCTTGGGCGAAACAGACGAGGACGTGCGCGAAATCATGCGCGATATGCGTGCCAACAATATCGAGATGATTACCATCGGCCAATATCTGCAACCTTCAGACGGCCACCTGCCCGTCTTACGCTATGTAACGCCCGATCAATTCAAAGTTTTTGAAAAAGAAGCATACGAATTAGGCTTTACCAATGCCGCCATCGGCGCAATGGTTCGCTCCAGCTACCACGCAGACGAACAAGCAGCCGAAGCTTTGCGTGAAACCCACGGCGGTTGCAGCCACCACTAAGGTTTAAATCATATAAGGCCGCCTGAAAAATCAGGTAACTGTTTTTCAGACGGCCTTTATTTATGCAAAACTCTTTAGATTTTCAAAAAATAAACCTTAGTCAGGCCCTATTGAGCCAATCTTAAGTAATATAAAAAAGCGGCTAAACAGGATAAACACTGTTTGCCGCTTTTTGATTTATTTCTTTATTTTACTTCTTCAACAATTTTGCCGCTTCAATCGCATAGTAAGTCAAAATACCATCAGCGCCGGCGCGTTTGAATGACAACAGGCTCTCCAAAATGGTTTTTTCACCATCCAACCAGCCGTTTTGAATGGCAGCCTGAAGCATGGCATATTCGCCGGAAACTTGGTAAGCATAAGTCGGTACGCCGAACTCGTCTTTGACTCGACGGACGACATCCAAATATGGCAGACCCGGTTTTACCATGACCATGTCTGCGCCCTCTTGAATATCCAATGCTACTTCGTGCAAGGCTTCATTAGTGTTTGCAGGGTCCATTTGGTAGGTTTTCTTGTCTGCCTTACCCAAATTGCCGGAGCTGCCGACGGCATCGCGGAACGGGCCATAGAACGCTGAAGCATATTTTGCCGAATACGCCATAATGCGCGTATGGATATGTCCAGCATCTTCTAAGGCTTCACGGATGGCAAGAATACGTCCGTCCATCATGTCTGACGGGGCAATGACTTGTGCGCCCGCATCAGCATGACACAAAGCCTGTTTTACCAAAACTTCAATGGTTTCATCGTTGAGGACATAGCCATTTTCATCGGTTAAACCGTCTTGGCCGTGAATGGTATAGGGGTCCAAGGCAACGTCGGTCATGATACCCAACTCTGGGAATTTCTCGCGCAGGGTTCGTACCACTGTCGGCACCAAGCCTTCAGGGTTATAAGCCTCCTCCGCAAACTCGGTTTTATTTTGCGTTACCACAGGAAACAAAGCCAGCATAGGAATACCGAGCTTCAGTGCTTCTTCAGCGGTAAACAATAATTTGTCCAAACTTTGGCGTTTGACACCCGGCATGGATGGGACCGCCTCTTCCTGATTTTGGCCTTCCAATACAAAAACCGGATAGATCAAATCATCTGCTGTCAAAGTATGCTCGCGCATCAGGCGACGTGAAAAATCGTCTTTACGCATACGGCGCATACGGGTGTTTGAGACATAACGCGGAGGGAAATTCATAATAATTGCCTTTAAATGATGAAGTCTTAAAATCAGTCTTCGACTTGACGCATGGCCTTAACCGAACGCTTGATTTCGCTGAGCGTATCGGTTTTATAACCGCTACGTTCCTGTTCGGTCATGCCGTTTTGATCCAATTGGGCGATATTTTTCAATGCCTCGGCATACTGGCCGTCTGAAAGTTTTTCCTGTTTGATGTGCCAACGGTTTTTCACTTCGGAAGCCGTCCATAAGCCTACTTTGTTGTAGTAGAACAAAATGCTTGCCGCTAGCGTTTTCATATCGCTGTCAGGCTTGGCACTGCCGATACTGCGGCCGATACGGTTGTTGCGCTGATCAACCGCTTGGTCGGCAAGGTAGCGGCTGAAGTAGTCATCTTTACCTTCACGCAATTCCATATCCGTCAGACGCGCATTACCTGCTTTTTCTGCAATAATGCTGTCGAATTTGGAAGCAATCGCCGCCTGCCATAATGCTTGGCGTACGGCATTGACCTGTGTTCCCCTACTGTCGCCGTTTGCTTTGTCGTCCAAACCTGTACGCTCGGCAAAGCGTGTGGCATTACTGGTCATATTGATTAAGCCTTCGTCTTCCATGCCGATAACTTGAGCAGCTACGGGATGGTTAAGCGCGAATTGAGCCATTTTGCTGCGGCGGCTTTGATCTTCCTGATACGATTGACAGCCGGACAATACCAGCATGCCGAGAACGGCGCATTGAATGTGTTTTTTAATATGTTTCATGATGTAACTATCGATATTATTGTGTGAGTTCAACTTCTTTGTTTAACATAGAAACGCCCGTAAGCGCAAATTAATTTCCATACGGACAAATCGGCGCATAAATGGCTATTTTATAATAAAAATAAGGCCGTCTGAAAACTTTCAGACGGCCTGAGTATTTTTAACCCAGTAAGCTGCGAATCTGCGGCCAGTAAAACAGGCAGGCTATCGAGCAAATAGCAATGCTAATACCGGCTGCATTAATGCTGCTGATTTTTTCCTTAAATATTGCCGCACCAATCAGCGTACCCAAAACAATCACACCAATATTCATACCCGCAAACACCAAAGTCGGATTATCCTTCATGATTTGGTGTGCAGAAATGTAGGTAACAATATTCAAAAAGTTCAGACAGCCCAAAATCATACCGCCTACTATGCCCTCTTTGGTCCATTTGCTTCCTTTGGCAAACAGGTAGCCAAACATCAAGATGCCGGCCAAACAAAACGCCACCAGCAAATTGCCGGCAAACGCGGTACCGCTTTTTGCCACTTGTTTGAATAAAATATCGATGACGCCGTAGCCGCACCAAACGCCCAAAAGCAGCATTACTTGCGTGCTGAAGCCACCGGATTTCTTGCCGCCATCGCTTTTCCAAAGCAAGAAAAACAGTGCCGTAAATGCCAATACCAAACCGATCAGACGGCCTTCGGTCAACTGCTCATGGAAAAGCGTGAATGAAGCGACAATCGGCAGAAACAGCGATAAGCGTTGCGCCGCATCCGATTTGACGATACCTGCCGCATCTACCGATTTGCCCATAATGACAAACACGCTTGGCAGCAAAATGCCCAATGCCGCAAAAAGCCACCAAGTCGGTAAAAATACCTGCGGATTACTCAAATCAGGCTTTAACACCAGCATGGTCAAAGTGATGGCAACGATGTAGTTCACCGCCACCGCTTGCTCGATATTGATTTTTTGCTTGCGCGCCACTTTCAGCAGTACTGAAACCAACACGCTGCAAACGATACTTGCCAATAAATATGTCATGCTTTAGAACCATCCTTGATTAGAAACAGGCTTATCTTCATTCAGTTTAATCAATCCGACGACTACACGATAAATGAGCCAAACACCGGTTGCCGCCAAAATCAGCCAACCGATTAAGATAAGTATGGTCAGCATCCCTAAAACCATACCAATCAAAGACACCCAAAATGTCTTAATCAGATAATCAATATGGCTGGCGTAAATGCTGCCTTGCGCTTCATCGCGTTTGATAAACGCCAAAATCACACCGACGACGGGTGTAAACCAAATAAACAAGCCCAAGGCATATGTCACATAGGCAATAAAAACATAGTTTTTCACTTCGGATTTGGACGTATTGACCATATTGCCCCCCGTATTATTGTTCCCTGTATTATAGTTTGCCGTATGATTGGCCGCCGTATCATTGAAGCTGTTTTCTTTGACTTCCTGACGCTCGTACTGCATCGCCGCATCATAAGCCAGACGTTTTTCCGGATGAGACAATACTTCAAACGCCTGTCCGATGGCTTTGAAACGCTCCGCATCTTTCTGAATATCCGGATTGGCAACCAATTTACCGTAAGCCTCGCGGATAACGCTGATATCAGCATCCTGAGATACACCCAAGATTTCGTATAAATTTAATTGTTCCATCTGTATTCCTATCCTTTATGAATCGACTGCAACATGAACATCTTTCGGATTGAGCGTCCGCAGGTTTTCAGGCTTCATGCCTACGATAAACCCACGTTTGCCGCCATTGATAAAAATCTCGTCCAAAGCCCAAATGCTTTCTTCCACATAAACCGGCAATGCGGTTTTCATACCGAACGGCGACGTACCGCCAACCAAATATCCTGTCCATTTCGCCGCCTGATCTGCCGTTGCCGGCACGATGTGTTTCAAGCCCAGTTCGCACGCCAGATTGCGGGTAGAAATATGTTTGTCGCCGTGCATTAACACAACCAAGCCTTTTTTATGCTCATCCTGCAAAACGATCGTTTTGATGACCTGATGCTCGGGCTTGCCCGTACATTCGGCAAAACGCGCCGTACCGCCATGTTCTTCATACGCATAAACATAAGGGACAAAATCAATTTTCTTACTGCGTAAAAAGCGCACTGCCTGCGTAACCGGATATTCTGCTTTACTCATGGTTGTTTTCCGCCACCCTTTTCAGACGGCCCCTCTTAAATGTGGAACGTAAACAACTGCAATGTTACCATACCTTCTTTTTGAAATCAGGAGACAACATGGACATCCGCTATCTTGGCACAAGCAAACGCTATTCGGAAGCCGTCGTAGCCAACGGCTTGGTTTTCCTCTCTGGCATGGTTCCCGAAAATCCTGAAGCCGACGCCAAAGCACAAACTGAAAACGTTTTGGCGCAAATCGATTCATGGCTCGCACAATGCCAATCCGACAAAGCCCACATTTTAGAAGCTACCATCTATCTGCCCGATATGAACGACTACGCCGCTATGAATGAAGCCTGGGACGCATGGACAGCCCCTGAGCGCGCTCCGGCCCGCGCCTGCGTGGAAGCGAAACTGGCTTCACCAGACTGGAAGGTTGAAATCAAAATTACCGCCCTTCAAATCAAATAAAGCACAAATATCAGGCCGTCTGAAAACGCCGCTTCAACCAAGCAAGCGCAGTTTTTCAGACGGCCTTTATTCTTTTGAGGTACAATACCGCCCTTAAATTTTTCTATTATTTCAAAGCACAAACAGCCATGTCCAAAAAAACCAAGCAAGAATTAGAAAACAACAAACTCAGCAAACGCCTGCGCCACGCCGTCGGCGATGCCATTAACGATTTCAATATGATCGAACCGGGCGACAAAATCATGGTCTGCCTCTCCGGCGGCAAAGACAGCTACGCCCTTTTAGATATTCTGCGCCAGCTTCAAGCCAGTGCGCCGATTGATTTCGAACTGGTCGCCGTCAATCTCGACCAAAAACAGCCGGGCTTCCCTGAAGAAGTATTGCCGACCTATCTCGAAAGTATCGGCGTTCCCTACAAAATCGTTGAAGAAGACACCTACTCCACCGTTAAACGCGTGTTGGACGAAGGCAAAACGACTTGTTCGCTGTGCAGCCGTTTGCGCCGCGGTATTCTCTATCGCACTGCAAAAGAATTGGGCTGCACCAAAATCGCCTTGGGACACCACCGCGACGACATCCTCGCCACCATGTTCCTGAATATGTTTTACGGCGGCAAACTCAAAGCCATGCCGCCCAAACTGGTGAGCGACAACGGCGAACATATCGTCATCCGTCCTCTGGCGTATGTCAAAGAGAAGGACTTGATCAAATACGCCGAGCTGAAGCAATTCCCAATTATCCCATGCAACCTCTGCGGCTCCCAGCCCAACCTGCAACGCCAAGTTATCGGCGACATGCTGCGCGATTGGGACAAACGCTTCCCCGGCCGTATCGAGTCCATGTTCTCCGCCCTGCAAAACGTCGTTCCATCACATTTAGTCGATACCGAACTCTTCGACTTTGTCGGCTTGGAACGCGGTCAAAACCTGAAACACGGCGGCGACTTGGCGTTTGACAGCGAAAAAATGCCGGAACGTTTCTCCGACGGCAGCGAAGAAGACGAAAGCGAAATCAAAATCGAACCGCAAAAAGCCGAACGCAAAGTCATCAATATTTTGGCAAATAAACCCAAAACCTGCGGTATGTAAACGCGTTTAGACATTCAGACGGCCTTTCGGTAGCTATTTACCGAAAGGCCGTCCGAATATTCATATTTAAAATTTTTCTATTCTTTTTTATCTATTCTTTCCCTGACAAACCGTGCAGCAGCAATCCCAATACGTCTTGCGGCAGCTTTTGCGGCGCGGCGGCATAAAGCGCGGTCAGTTGAGGATGGCGCATCAATATATCCGCCTGACGAATGAACAGGTCGATGAGTTCCACCGGCAAATCGGGCTGAATCAGGCGGCGTTGTTGCAGAGCATGGAAGAATCCGCGCATAAAGGCGTATTTTTCTTCGTTCAATTCGCGGAAAAAGCGCTCCAGCTCCAAATCGATGTTCTCTTCAATGTCGCGCAGGAAAGCGGCGGAATAAAGTTCTTCAAACGATTGTTTTTGCAGGGCAAACACAGCCTCAGCGGCTTCGCGCAGGCTGCATTGCCGTTCAAGCAGATTTTCAAATTCGGCACGGACGCGGTTTTTCTGCTCGGTAACTATTGCCTGCAAGAGTGCGTTTTTACCGCTGTAATATTTGTAAAAAGTGACGCGGCTGACGTCGGCCTCAGCGCAGATGCTGCCTACGGATACGGCGGAAAAGCCATGTTCGCGGAACAGGCGGCGGGCGGTGTCGGCGATGGTTTGTTGTTTGCTGGCAGTCATGACGGTAAGAAGATTTTGATTTTGTTCATAAAGGGTTTTCATTAAAGTTATCCGCAAGTCGGATACTCATCATATTTCCCCACGGCGGCAATGGCAATACGGCGGCGTTTCAGACGGCCTCTTTCCTTATTCCTTCACTGCCCTACTGATAGAGGCTGTCGAATGCTTAGCAGGCTAAATTCATGAAGATTACATAATTTTCCTCCTCCAACCTTCTTCCCCAAATAGGAGAGGGATTTTTTTGGACAATTCACGATAAGAGGGGAAACAAAGTGAATGATAAACACTTGCATTCCTGTTTCTTATTTCTTATACTTTACATTAATAGTTTGTTTTATGTAAATGTGTAAACACAAATATTTGCATACTGACGGAGCAATTGGATTACCTGATGTTCAATCCACCCCGACGTATGCCGTCTGAAAGGATAAGGAAATGCAGAAACACACCCTCCGCCGCCTCCCCCTATTGATTGCTGCCGCTTTCGCCTCCGAATGGATTTATGCCGCCGATGCGGCGCAAGATGCGGAACAGGTGCAGTTGGAAGAAGTCGTCGTAACCGGCGAACGCACCAACCGCAGCGGCTTTGAAACCGCCACGTCCAACCGCGTCTTCACCACGCCGAACATCGACCGCAGCGGCCACAACCTTTCCGCGACCGACCTGCTGAAACAGACCGTAAACACGGTGGACTTGGGCAGCGGCAACGATTTGCCGACCGTGCGCGGTGTGGACGGCTCCGGTCCCGCCGTCGGCGCGGTGGCGTTTTTCGCGGGCACGCGGCCGCGCCTGAACCTCTCCATAGACGGCCGCTCCGCCACTTACAATGAATTCGCCTTCGGCACGCAGTCGCTGTGGGACATGCAGCAGGTGGAAGTCTTGCGCGGGCCGCAAAGCCATGTGCGCGGGCAGAACGCGGTGGCGGGCGCGGTGGTGATGCGTTCCAAAGACCCGACCGACGAATGGGAAGGCGCGCTGCGCTTGGGTTTGGGCAACCAAAAAACGCGTAATGTTGCCGGCGTAGTGTCCGGCCCGATTGTGAAAAACAACCTTGCCTTCCGCTTGAGCGCGGAGCGGCAGCAACGCGAAAGCTACGAACCGTTCGTGTCCTATGAGCCGACCGGCAACCCGCGCCGCGTGGAAAACACCAACGTGCGCTTCAAACTCCTGCTCACGCCCGAAAACCATCCCGATTTTTACAGCCGCCTGACGCTGAACCACATCCGTTCGCGCGCGCCGCAAAACGAAATCATGGGCAACACCGCCAGCCGCCGCTTTTTAAAAGAAAAGCCCGTGTTCGTAACCGGCTCGACATCGGGCATCTGGGACGTATCGTGGCAGCTTAACGACTATCTGAAACTGGAAAACAAACTGATTTACGGCCGCTACCACAACGAGCGGCTGCACCTGCCGATGACCGTCAGCCCGCAAGGCGTGCCCGCCGAACTCAAAGGCCGCGAACTGCAATGGGAGCCGGTATTGCATTTTTCCAACAAAGGTCGTCTGAAAGGCCTTGCCGGACTGCACTACTTCCGCAGCAAACAAGACGAATGGGTAGATATCCGCAGCGTCGGCGGCCGCAACACCTTTGACGACCGCAACAGCGTGCGCGCCCTGTTTGCCGAAACCACATACAGCCCCAGCGAAAAATGGGACATCACGGCCGCCGCCCGCCTTGAAAAAGAAACGCACAAACGAAGCGGCGGCAGCGGCGCGCTGCACCTTGATTTAGACAAAGGCCAGACCGTGTTCCTGCCCAAAATCGACATCGCTTTCAAACCCACCGACCAATGGGTCAGCGGCATCAAAGCCGCGCGCGGCTACAATCCGGGCGGCGCGGGCATCACCTTCGGCCGCCCTGTCGTAACCTACACTTATGAACCCGAATATGTGAACAACTACGAGTGGTACACCCGCTGGCGCAGCGCAGACCACCGCCTGCAACTCACCGGCAACCTGTTCCTGAACCACTACCGCGACATGCAGCTCCCCTTCTATCTCGGCACCAACTCCGTCGTCATCCGCAACGCCAAAAAAGTCCATACCTACGGCGCGGAACTTGCCGCCGACTGGCAGGCGACCGACAGCCTGAAACTCACCACCGGACTGGGGCTGCTCAACACCAAAATCAAAAGCTATCCCGACAGTGGCATCGAAGGCAACAAACTCGGCCGTGCGCCCAAATACACCGCCAACATCGGCGTGAAATACCTGAACGACAAAGGCTGGGAAGCCGGCGGCGACGTGCGCTTCTACGGCGGCTACTACTCCGCCGCCGACAATGCCGAATCAGGCAAAATCGGCGCATACAACCAAGTCAACCTCTACACCGCCTACAACTTCAAACAAGGCCGCATCTCGCTCTACGCCGACAACGTGTTCAACCGCCGCCGACCCATATTCATTTCTAGCGCCGACCGCCAAGACGCACTCTACCAACGCCCCAGAAGCGTGGGCGTGAGCGCGGAATGGAAGTTTTAGGCGGGGCTGAAATGATGGAGGCCGTCTGAAACAATCGTAGGTCGGGCATCAATGCTCTACCTACGGTGACTGGAATAACGAAGGTCGTCTGAAACAGCCGTAACAACCGATTATCGTCATTAGCTTACGCAAGTCTGCTTCGCTACCCCCGCGCAGGCGGGAATCCAGACCTATCCGCACAGAAACTTATCGGATAAAGAAGTGCCTTCGAGTCTCCATTCTGGATTCCCGCCTGCGCGGGAATGACGGCACAAGAAGTCTAAATAAAAAGCCAAGCATAAATGCCCAACTATTAACCTACCCTGCTTCCCAACACCCAAAGGAATCCGATGCACTACTTCACCCCCGCCAAAACCCTGCCCGAAGGCACCATCTACCTGACCGACCTGACCCACGTCGCCGACTTTTCCGACTGGCTGGCCGAATTCGAAACCCTGTTAAACCAAAACCGCCGCTTCGCCACCGTCTGCACCCCCATGCGACGGCAGGTAAGCGACGAACAGCGCATTGCCGACCGCAAAACCTACATCGAATGGATAAAGGCACACCGGCCGCAACTCGCCGAACGCTGCGCCGCCATGCTCCTCATCGAACCCGACGCGGCGCAACTGGCGTTCTTCCGCGAACAATCGTCCAAACTCGGCCCCGCGCTGGGCGTGAACTACATCGTCGAAGCAGATGAAACAACCGCCCTGCTTCGCGCAGAAGAAGCGTTGAAGGCCGTCTGAAAAGATACTAAACCTATTTAAATACAAATCAAGTATTGCCACCCAATATGTTCAGACGGCCTTGTCCCTTTATTTGCCTTATCTTCAAAAGAATCATGTGATGTCCGACAATCAGACTTCCCCAAACTCACGCGACTGGCTGCTGCTTATCGGCGGCAGCACTTACAAATTCACGCTAACCGGTTTTTATCTGGTCGCGCTGATCGCTATTTTGAAAAATCACGGTTACAGCCTGAACCAACTGAGCTGGATTCATTTAATCGGCAGTATCGAAGCAGCGAAAGTATTGTTTGCCGCACTGATGGAGCAGCGGCCGGCGGGGCGGTTCGGGCGGTTTCGCGGCTGGCTGCTGACGGCGACACTGGGGCTTTCGGCAGTATTCGGGCTGATGGCCTGCACCGACATCACGCAGAATTTCCCGCTACTTCTGGCCTGCTGCGTTTTGCTCTCGGCCATGTCGGCGGTGTACGGCTGCGCGATGCTGGGTTTGTCGTGCATCGTCCTGCCGCACCGCGAACGCGGTTTCGGCGGCGTGATTCAAACGATGGCGGCACGCGGCGGCAAGATAATCGGCGGCGCGCTGGTGTTGTGGCTGTATCAGGAATACGGACAGACGGCGGCGGCCGGCTTTATGCTGGCGTTCAGCCTGCTGATGTTGCTGCAACTCTTGTACTACCGCGAGCCGGGAAGTCCGACGGCGCAAGGCAGTTGGACGGCGTTGGCAACGCGGCTGGTTTCTTTTTGGCAGCAACCTGAAACGGGCTGGCGGTGGCTGGTTTTGCTGTTTGCCGTTGCCGTACCGTATGCGTTTATGGCGGCAACCTTTGTGCCCAAGCTGGCGGATTTGGGCTTCAACCCGAAGCAGACGGGCGGGATTCTGGCGGTGGGCATTCCTGTTGCCTGCCTGATCGTTACGCCGCTGTCGGGCTGGTTTTCGCGCAATTATTCACGCCGCAAACTCGTGTTCCTACTCTACGTGCTGCAACTGCCGCTTTTGGCATCCATGACCGCCATCGATACGCTCGCACGCGTCCACCCTTGGCTGCCCCCCGCGCAAATCATCGCCCTGAGCCTGAGCTACACGCTACTGCTGCCGGTGATACTAGCGTTGGTGATGGACAAATCCGACCGCGCCACCGCTGCACTCGACAGCAGCCTGCAATTTTCTGTCGTCCTGCTCGGCAGTTACGCGGCCGGTTTCTCCGCCCTACGTCTGGCAAAGGCTATTGGTTATACAGATGCGTATTGGGTTGCAGTGTACTTGGCCGTATTGGTAGGCCTGCTTTTATATTTGAATAGAAATTTATTCAATCATTCGGATCGTGATTCACAATAATTCGCTTAGGTATTTATTCATCGATTTTAATTGAGCGCTCCTCTGGATAATTTTTCATTTTATTGCACAATCTCTCATGAAAATATAACAAAATGTGCCCATAATACTGCCGTTATTACACTCTTAAATTCAAAAGGAACCTCATGACTGCTGTTCTCATCGTTCTCGGCTTGATCGCCATTGTTGTCGGCATTTTAGGCACGATTTACCCTGCCTTGCCCGGATTAGGTTTGATGTTTGGTGGTGCATGGCTGTTGGGTTATGCCGGCGATTATCAAGTGTTTGGCTCGGGTACGCTGACATTTTTGGCCATCGTTGCCGTATTCGGCACTGCGATGGACTATGTGGCAGGGGCATTGGGGGCAAAATATACCGGAGCAAGTAAAACCGCGGTTTGGGGCGCGTTTATCGGCGGCATCGTCGGCGCATTCTTCTCCATTCCCGGCTTGTTGCTCGGCCCTTTGACCGGTGCGGCCATCGGCGAATTTATCGCACGCAAAGACACTTGGCAGGCAGGCAAAGTCGGTATCGGTACGTTTATCGGCTTCATCATCGGTACTGTGGCCAAAATCGGCTGCGCATTGACCATTGCGCTGACCATTCTGTTTGTTTGGTTGGCCTCATTGTTCTAAGACAAAACATTAAAGGCCGTCTGAATTTCAAGTATTCAGACGGCCTTTTCATTTCACTATTTATTTTTCTTATTTGCCGCAGCAGGCTTTGTATTTTTTACCGCTGCCACATGGGCAAGGATCGTTGCGACCCACTTTTTCGCCTTCGCGGCGGACGGTTTGCGGTTTATTGATGATGGCCTGCCAATACCAGTAAATATCCAGCAGGACGTGCGGCAAATCAGATTCCAACTGGGTCAGCTCTTTTTCATTCAGATGCAAGATGACTTCGCCGTTTTCCTCATCGTCATAGATGCCGCCCAAAGCCATAATCGGATAGAACAAATCTTCAAACTCTTCCTGATCGACTGCCTCAAACCAATCGGTAGGCACAATATCCAGTGCGTAAAGGTAGGCGTTACACCATGTGTAGAAATCCGGATTGCCGGCTTCGTCTTCATAAAACCACAAATCAGGCAGGATTTTCTCATTAAGCTTCATGCGCATATCGGCGGCCATTGCCATGACCAAACGCTCGATTTCGGTACGCTCTTTGGCATCAAACAAGGATTCTTCACCCAAAATTTCAGGCAGCCAGTTGGTCGGATTCAAAGCATCCGGACCGCTCAACAAAGCCATCATAAAACCCTGCACTTCATCACAACGCATGGTGTTGTGGGCTTCGGATTTGGCATCCAGCAATTCCATCAATCGGCTGCGTGCCGCTTCATCAAAAGTCAGTATTTGCATTTTCGTTCCTTAAAATAAAATCGTATTATGGTTTTCAGACGGCCTGGGCATGGATAC
Organism: Neisseria sp. P0008.S004; assembly: GCF_051962755.1. NCBI lineage: Bacteria > Pseudomonadati > Pseudomonadota > Betaproteobacteria > Neisseriales > Neisseriaceae > Neisseria > Neisseria sp. P0008.S004. The sequence goes on along the minus strand of NZ_JBQCUZ010000005.1, from coordinate 106,684 downwards.
GTTGCCGCATTTGTTCAAACAGACAAACCGTTGCCGCCATCGCGACATTCAAGGATTCGGTTTGCCCCAACATGGGGATTTTGACACAGGCTTCAGCCTTCTCTTTCGTCGTTTCACTCACGCCGCTGCCTTCGTTGCCAAACACCCAAGCGCAAGGTTGGTTGAGGTTCATTTCATACAAACCGATATTGCGGCCACCCAAAGCTGTTGCCCAAATTGGATGCTGATACGTTTCCATCCAAGCGGATAATTCCACCCGACTGAAAATAGACAGCAGAAAATGCGCGCCCATTCCCGCCCGCAACACTTTGGGCGACCAGATATCCACGGAATCATTGCTGCACACGATTTGCTTGACTCCGGCCGCCGCCGCGCTGCGCAAAATCGTCCCTGCATTACCGGGGTCTTGTACCCGCTCTAATACCACGCAATCGCCGTCTGAAGGCAAGCCTGCCTGTTTCGGAATATCAATCCAAGTCATCACATCATCGGCATCGGTCAGACTGGTGATTTTAGACAGCGCTTCGTTACCGACCCAAGTAATCAATCCCTCGTCCAACTGCGCCGTAATTTCTTGAATTTCAGGATGTTGCTGTTTCTTTTCAGGCAGGTAAACCTGTTTGGGCGTACCGCCGCTTTGCAAATAAGTTTGCAGCAGATGTACGCCTTCCAATACGGTTTCACCGCTTTCGCGCCTTGCTTTGGCCTGCGTCAAAAGACGGAATAAATGTTTGAGCTGTTCGTTTTGAGCAGAGGTAATCAGTTTCATGGAGCGCATTATAACTGTTTTTGACTTCTTTGAAGCTATGCTTTCAGACGGCCTGACGGTTTTACTGCAAAAATAAAAACCCTTGCCATAAAGCAAGGGTTTTGCATGATTTCATTTTTTACTGCACAACAGTCTGCTGCTCATTTTTCTGCTCGGTACGGACAGTCGGACGGTTTTCAATCTTGCCATCTTTCGCCGCATTCGGCACAACGGTTTCACCAGGCTCAGAAGCCACTTTATCGTCAGGCGTACCGCTTACCGGAATGATATCTTGTGCAGGCTGAACATTAGACTTCTCAACAACCGGCATAGCGTCACGAGAAGTTTGCGGCGTAAACTGCCATGCCGTCACAGCAATGGCACACACGCTGGCAGCGGCTGCAAAGAATTTAAAGAAGCCGTTATTGGCCGCTTCGCGGTGAGTATATTTTTTCTGCTTGCCGGCAATCTCAGCTTGAGGCACTGTAAATGCTTTGCTTTGCATGGTTTCATCAGCCACCTTCGCCGCCGCACCCTGACGGATACAGTCGCCGATAATGTGGTACTCATGCCAAGCGCGCAATGCTTCCTCGTCTGCCAATACGGCATCCAGCATCTCATCAGTCAATGCTTCACCGTCCATCAATGCGGACACATACTCCAATGCTTTATTTGTTTTGTCGTTCATTTTTATTACCACCTTTGATCTTCAGAAGTATCCAACAGCGGCCGCAAATCTTTTGCAATCAGTTCACGCGCTCTGAAAATACGCGAACGTACTGTACCTATCGGACAATCCACTACCCGAGCTATTTCTTCGTAAGACAAGCCATCCATTTCCCTAAGCGTAATGGCTTGACGCATATCGTCTGGCAGTTGCGCGATGCTTGCTTCGACGGTCTGCAAGATTTCCCGATTCATCATTTCAGCTTCCGGCGTATGGTAATCCGCAATCTGATCGGTTAAATCAAGAACATCTCCCTCCTCATTGGCCGCTTCCGAGCTGACAAAAAACTGACGACCCGAAGTGGTCAGGAAATTCTTTGCCGTATTGATACCGATACGGTACAGCCATGTATAAAATGCACTTTCTCCACGAAAATTTGCCAATGCACGATAAGCCCTAATCATTGCCTCTTGGGTTACATCGTGCACTTCATGCTCATCCTGAATAAAACGGGAAATCAGTCTGTTTAGCCGACGCTGATACTTGGACATCAGCATCTCGAATGCCTTATGGTCACCTTTCTGTGCGCGCTCCACCAAAACTTGATCTATTTGGCGATCGTTCATATTCAACCTTTAATCGTTTTACTGCTTTAAACCAAAAATAGTAAAGCGTGCTGTGCACAGTAAAGACAGCAACGCTTTGAAATAGTTCCACGAGATTACATTTAATCGCAAAAGTTTATTCGTGCAGATGCTCTAACATAAGCTGTATTGCTTATTATATATACACTTAGCACAAGTAGTTAAATTACTAATACTTACTAAATTTAAAGTTATTCTCTTTGCTTTTCTGCTATATATTTGACCAACTTTTCATGAACAGGCAGATAGCCTTCCCCTATTTGAACATCGCTTCCCACCCGAAGATTAACAACAGCAAGGCACTTGTTGCCCATACTTAGGATAATCGGCCAATATTTACGGACGAGTGGCACAATATGACACTCTTGCAATAGTTTTTCGACTGATTTTTCCCTCTGTCCCGACTGAATCACATCACTTTTGGCCACACTTCTAAGTACCGCCGGCTTCTCCAACTCCTCTGCCGACAAACCTCCCTTAAACGGTAATAAAACAAAACCATTTTCGAGCAAAATATCTTTCAGACGGCCTTGAACTTCCCTGCCATTACACCAAGGCAGTTTTTGAAACTCACTTTCCTGATAAACAAACAGCTTGTCTCGATATGCGACCAGTTCCCCATCTGACAAATTCAACTGCGCCTGATCTACGGTTTCTAACACTCGGGCAAAATCGGCAATACTGTGATAAGAAGGCAATGATTCCGTTTGCTTTCGTAAAAAATACCAAAGCAACCGACGACGCAAAAGCGGCGTACATTTCCGCCACAGACTGATGTTGAATATTCCGTTTGGACTGATGCGCTGATATTCAGACTCAATCAATTCATCTAAAAGCTGCAAATCTTCCTGCAATAATCGAACATTGGCACAAATTTGCCGCTCAAAATTCGGAATACGCTGCTGCCATTGCGGTAAAGCCTGATTTCTCATCCAATTGCGTAAATAGCCGGAGTCTTCATTACTTTCGTCTTCAACAAAAGATAATCCCCATTGTTGCGCATACTCAGCCAGTTCCTGACGGGAAAATGCCAAAAGCGGTCGCCAAATTTGAATCTCTTCATTTAAATCACGCCATACCGGCATGGCCGCCATACCGCGCAATCCGCCCCCGCGCACGGCTGACAGCATAAATGTTTCGATTTGATCATTGCGATGGTGTGCCAAAACAATAATTTTCTTCAGGCCGTCTGAAAATGCCTGATATCGTGCAGCCCTAGCCGCCGCTTCCAAACCTTTTCCTTGTTTTTCCACATTGACACGACACACTCGCAAGACAACATTCAGACGCTGACAATAATCCTGACAAAATTTAGCCCAACTGTCGGCATTAGTGCTTAAACCATGATGAACATGAACGGCGCGCAAATCAAAATGGCTAAATTCGCGCATCCGATGCAAAAGATGCAGCAGGACGACAGAATCCAATCCGCCACTCAAGCCAACTTCAACAACAGTATGGCTCGGCAAATCAGGAACAGCTGCTTGAAAACTTTTAAATAGGGAATCAGGGGATACTTGCGACATTTCAGATGGCCTGAAATTGTGAATAACTCAAAAATAGAACACAAAAAAAGCAAGCAGCGGTATCTGCTTGCTTTTTCAGCAGTAAAACTTATTTATCGGTAAATTTACCGTAAGCCATGATGCGGTCGAAACGGCGAGCAAGCAAGTCAGGCATGGTCATGCTTTGCGCTTCGCTTAATTGCTGTTCCAAAACGGTTTTAACGTTTTTCATCGTGGTTTCAAAATCACGGTGTGCGCCGCCCAAAGGCTCATCAATCACTTTATCGATGACGTCCAATTCTTGCAGGCGTTTGGCGGTAATACCCAATGCTTGCGCGGCATCTGCTGCTTTTTCAGCAGTTTTCCAAAGAATAGAGGCGCAACCTTCGGGAGAAATCACCGAATAAGTCGAGTATTGCAGCATATTGACGTAGTCGCCGACAGCCACTGCCAATGCACCACCCGAACCGCCTTCGCCAATAATGGTGCACAATACCGGCACATGCAGGCGGGTCAGTTCGTATAAATTACGGCCGATGGCTTCAGACTGGCCGCGTTCTTCCGCGCCAATGCCAGGATACGCACCCGGGGTATCGACAAAGGTCATGACCGGAATATTGAATTTTTCGGCAGTCTGCATCAAACGCAGTGCTTTACGGTAACCCTCAGGACGCGGCATACCGAAATTACGGCGGATTTTTTCTTTGGTATCGCGGCCTTTTTGATGACCGATAACCATCACGCTTTGGCCGTTGAAACGCGCCAAACCGCCGACAATGGCATGATCGTCAGAATAATGGCGGTCGCCGTGCAACTCTTCAAAATCGGTAAAAATACCGTTGATGTAGTCCAAAGTATAAGGTCGTTGCGGATGGCGGGACACTTGTGAAATTTGAGCCGGAGTCAGCTTGCTGAAAATCGACTTGGTCAACTCACTGCTTTTCTTTTGCAGTCTGGCAATCTCGTCGGAAATATCAACGGCAGATTCATCTTGTACGAATCGCAACTCGTCGATTTTATTGGTTAATTCGGCGATGGGTTGTTCGAAGTCCAAAAAAACGGGTTTCATAAAACAAAGCTCTCGGTAACGGTTGCTGACATGATACGCTAATCAGACGTATTTGACAGCATTTCTCAAAGGGAAACTGCCATCTTTTGCAATAAAAAATCTTTCAGACGGCCTTTAACAAAGAAATAGTATATCTGCACTAAATGAATGAAGTGCCGTATCTTATGATAAACTTCAATTCAGTTCAATCATTTCAAACAGGCTATGAAAAACGATCATGACAATTCGTCCATGCGCTTGGACAAATGGCTGTGGGCCGCACGCTTTTTCAAGACCCGCGCGCTGGCACAAAAACATATTGAGCTGGGCAGGGTTTTGGTAAACGGCTCGAAGGTGAAAAACAGCAAAAATATTTCTGCCGGCGACACCATCGACATGACTTTGAACTCCCTACCCTACAAATTCAAAGTTGCCGCGCTCAATCATCAACGCCGCCCGGCACCGGAAGCGCGTTTACTCTACGAAGAAGACATGAAAACGGCTGCCGAACGCGAAGCTCAAAAACAACTCGACCAAGCCAGTCGCATCAGTGCCGCTTATCCGGACGGACGCCCAACCAAACGCGACCGCCGCCAGCTCGACCGTATGAAGCGCGATAGCTGGTAAAGCGTTTCATCCATTGTTTCAGACGGCTCTATATCCATGCCGTCTGAAAACTAAAAACAGGCAGGACATCCTGCCTGTTTTTATTTGTGATGATTAAAATTTATACTCTAACTGACCACGAATAACGTTTACATCCTGCTTATCCGTACCGACGGTAGGCGTAACCTGTTTGCCGGCCAAATAGAAGCCTTTGAGTTTCCAGTTTTTCCAAGGAATATAGGTCGCACCGATTTGCACGCCTTGGACATTTTTGCTGTAATCCTCAGCAGAAGAGACACCGGACAACGATCCGACACGGCGGTAGTTCAAGAATACGTCGTAAGAATTGCGGGCATTCCAGTCGGCTGATTTATAGCGCACTTCAGTGAACACGCCATCATTTTTGATTTTTTGTCCGGCATCATTATAGGCTTTGATATTGGACTTGCTGACTGCAGCCATCCAATGCCAATCGTCATTAAATTTGATGTCCGTACCGATTTCTCCGAAGACCGCATTTTTCTTCGCACCGCGTACATCGATGTCTTTCATGTAGCTGACGGTTGCGCCGACGTTAATATTCTCATTCACAGGCAACATGCTTTGCACCGCGGCAAAATGTCTGCGGCGGCCGCCAATGCCCCATGCGTTGTCGTTCAGATTGCCAGTACGGCGGCCCGCATAGATTTTGGTAGGCAGGGTTTTATTGTCGAAGAAGATTTCGCCGCCGGTTACTTCGGTATCCCATACGCGGCCATAGGAAGAGAATGCGCCGAATTTACCGACACGCGCTTTAATGTTGTTGTACAAAGTACCTTCGGCATACAGTTTATTGACCGGCACATCATGATCGCCGTTGAACTTACCGGTTTCCAAATCGATATTCGGCTCGATTTGTGCAACCAATTTCCAGTCTTTGTACAGTTTCGCGCGCAACCAAAACTCCGCATTAAAGTTGGCATTGGTATCTTCAGGCGTCGGATTGATACCGCTGTTATTGGCATTGATGTCTTTGGTATCCGCACGTACGCGCAAACCACCATTCACAGTCAACAAATCATTGAAAATACTGATTTTATCGTCATCTTTACGAATGATACTGCCGGAATTGACGTAATCGTTGGTGGTGGCCAAAGCCGCCGCATCATGCCCGCCATCAGCATTTTCTGCCAAAGAATAAGACGATGAAGCCAATAAAATACAGGTTACAATCAGTTTGGTTTGAAATTTCATGCCGACTCTCCAAAAGAAGGTATTGAAAGTGAAGTATTCGATAAAGCGTACAAAATTATGAATTTCGTATAAATTATTCATTTTATTTACTAATTATTTTTATCGTATGTAAATTAGTGTAATCAGTCAAGCAGATTTAAACGCTTTATCCTCTTTCAGACGGCCTCTTGATTCAAGTCAAACAGAATCCTGCTCATCAAGCTGTTCAAACTGCCGTTCCAAGGCATCGGCCAATGCCGTCCTGCGTTTTTGGTGGCATCCCACAGCCTTAACCAATTCCTCTGCATTTCCCCAGAACACGAAACGTTCACGCGCGCGGGTAATGGCTGTGTAAAGCAAAGCCTTATCCAACCCTCGGGCTTCCTCTTCGCCCTCCGTCGTTGCAGGCACTGACGGCGGAAACAGCCATACTTCCCGATATTCCGAACCTTGACTCTTGTGCACCGTCATGGCAAAAGCCGATTCAAAATCGGGCAAACGGCTGATGGCAATTTTTTTAAATCCATCTTTCTCAGGAAAATAGGCAGACAAGCCATTCAACGATTCTTCATCTTTCATAATCAGCCCGATGTCGCCGTTAAACACTTCCAGCATGTAATCATTGTGGGTAATCATGATGATTTGTCCGGCAAACCAAGGCGTTTCGCCCGAAACCTTGCCTTGTCGTTGCAAATATTCTTGATAAGCCTGATTCAAATCATCCGCATCCTGCCGCCAAGCCGCCAATACCACCACATCGGCCGCATGACCGTAGGCGAGTGCGACATTATTCTCTGCCACGGCCTGCCAATAATCCTGTTGCTTTTGATACAGCAAGGCGACCTGCTCTTTCAGACGGCCTGATTTCATTTCCAATTCTTTGGGGAACTTGTCAAACTGTTCGACCGCAGTTTGCTTTTCCCCGGACACCACCGCCCTTGCCAAACAACCAATACCGCTGTCTGCACCAAAACGGTGGCTGAACGTCAATTTAGCATTGTTTTGCGATAAAGCCTGTGGCTGTCCTTTAATCTCAAAACCATGATCGGGCAGGTAAACTTCCAACTTTTCAGCAGTTTCTTTATCCAAAGCCGTCGGACGCGACAATGCTGCCAACACGGCTCCCAAGCCAACCGACGGCAACTGGTTTTCATCGCCAAGCAACACCAGACGACAGCCGGTCGGCACGGCACGCAACAAATCCAATACCAGCGGTAGATCCAACATCGAAGCCTCATCCACCACCAAAACATCCAAAGCAAGCGGATATTCATGATTAAATGCAGGGCGCATTTGCGGCGGCCGCAGTTTCAGCAAACGATGGACAGTCTGCCCTTCCAAGTTTTCTAAATGAGCTTTAATGCTCGGAGACAAATCAAAACCATCCAAAGCACGTTGCAAGGCCCGTGCCATATGCGCAGCCGCTTTGCCCGTCGGCGCCGCCAACGCAATACGGGGCAGCTTCGTACTGTTATTACAAATCAGACCCAAAAGCTTTGCTACGGTCGTCGTCTTACCCGTACCCGGCCCGCCGGTAATCAGCATAAAGTTTTGCAGCAAAGCCAAAGCCGCAGCATCCCGTTGCTCTTTACTGTCTTTAGTATCAAACCAATCGCTCAGACTTTTTGAAGCCGCCATAAAATTCACTTCTTCCGCCTCGGCACTTGCCAGCCGTTTGATTTCAATAGCCAAATCATGCTCCAACTGCCACATCCGCCCCAAAAACAATTTCCGGCCTTGCAGGATAAGCGGTTTATCCGCATTACCGACCAAGTTCGGCAAGTTGCTTAAGGCATCGACATCCGCTTTATCCAAGTAAATAAACGAATGCCCGTTTTGCAAGGCTGCAAACAGTCGAACCACATAAGGCTCAATAACGGATGCGCCCTGTACTTCGTGGCGGCGGAAAAACGCTATGGCCGCATCTGCGGCAGAGGAAAGGATAGAGTCGGTCGGATTCATGGCTCAGAATTGATTGATACGGAAAAAAGAAAGGCCGTCTGAAAAACAGTGTTTCCATAAATGAAAACCTATTTTTCAGACGGCCTCTATTATACCGTTCAAAACATAAAATATTTGCCTGAAATAATAACCTTATTGCAGCACTTGCAGACTGCCGTCTTTCATGGTCATTACCCGGTCGAAACGCTCAGCCAGCTCGTCATCATGGGTTACCACAATCAGGCTGGTGTTCAATTCGCGTTTCAAATCCAGCATCATATCCAGCACATTTTGCGCATTTTTACGGTCAAGGTTCCCCGTCGGCTCATCTGCCAACAGGCATTTCGGTTCATTAACCAAAGCACGGGCAATGGCCGCACGCTGACGCTCGCCGCCGGAAAGTTCGCTCGGACGGTGCAGCATACGCTTGTCCAAGCCGACCTTTTTCAGCATCTTAACAGCCTTCTCCTCAGCCATCGCCTTGGGCATTTTGCCGATTAAAAGCGGCATCATGACATTTTCCAAAGCAGAAAACTCAGGCAATAGATGGTGGAACTGATACACAAAGCCCAAATAACGGTTGCGCAATTCGCCCAACTGTTTTTGGCTCAAACCGCCCAAATCCTGATCCATCAACATTACCTTGCCTTCAGACGGCATATCCAAACCACCAAGAAGGTGCAGCAATGTGGATTTACCGCTGCCTGACGAACCGATGATACTCACGCTTTCCGCTTCGGCAACTTCAAAATCTAAATGATTCAACACTTGTACATTCAATGCGCCGTCATTATAGCTTTTGCCAACGCCGATACATTTCAAAATTGTCTTACTCATAACGCAAAGCCTCCGCAGGTTGGGTTTTTGCAGCACGCCAGCTCGGATATAGTGTGGCGATAAATGCCAAGCCAAGCGAAATGCAGGCAATAACGGCGACGTCCTTCAAGTTCACATCACTAGGCAGGTAATCGATGAAATAAACCTGTGAGTTAATCAAATGCACGCCAAACAGGTCTTCAAAAAATGCGACAATCTTGCCGACATTCCAACCCAGCAATACACCGCATACTACACCCACAAGCGTACCGAAGAATCCTGCAAACGCACCCTGCACCAAGAAAATCTTCATGACGCCGCCCGGGGATAAACCCAAAGTGCGCAAAATCGCAATATCGGCTTGTTTTTCCGTTACCGCCATTACCAAAGAAGAGACGAGGTTAAACGCAGCAACCGCGATAATCAATGTCAAAATGATAAACATCATGCGTTTTTCCAACTCAACGGCTTCAAAATAACTGCGGTTGTTAAACGTCCAGTCGCGCACCCATACCTCATCTTTTTTAGCATCAGGAATCAACTTGGCAATGAAAGACGGCGCATTCTGAGGATCAGCCAGTCGCAAACGCAGCCCGCCGACATTTTCACCCAGTCGATACAAGACTTGCGCATCCTTGATATGCGTCATGGCCAAGGTATTATCGACTTCATAAACACCGGTTTTTACCACACCGACTACATTAAACTGCTTCAAGCGCGGTACTACGCCGGCAGGGGTAACGTTACCCTCTGGTGTAATCACTGTAACCTTGCCGCCCATCTCCGTACCCAATGCCTCAGCCAGCCCTTGGCCCAAAATAATATCAAACTCGCCCGGCTTCAAATCATCAAAACTGCCGGCCGGCATATCCTTACCGTAATCGACGACATTTTTTTCTTCAGACGGCAAGATACCGCGTATTTGCACACCGCGTACTTCTCCGGCATTGGCAAGCAAAGCCTGATCGGAAACATAAGGCGCGCTGGCCAATACTTCCTTTTTGCCTTTTACAAATTCGCGCAAATTCTGCCAACCCGGCGCACTGCCGACATCGTAATAGCCGATTTCCGCATGAGGTGCGACGTTCAACAATTGACCGCGTATCTCTTTCTGAAATCCGTTCATTACCGATAACACCACAATCAGCGCCGTTACGCCCAAGGCGATGCCGGCGATTGAAATCATGGTAATAAATGACATAAAGCCATTGCGTTTTTTCGCACGTAAATAGCGCAGGCCTATCCAAGTTTCTAAAGAAGCCATTCAAAAATGCCTCATTCGTTTGTCAAAAAAGGCTTATTGTACCGTAAAACCGACAGGTCGTCCGATTGCCCGACTGATATAGCATTCAGGGATAAAGTGTATGTAAAACCATGTATCTTCCCGTAAATTCCGCCGAAAAACTTGCACAATCTGCCAATCGCCCTTATTCTGAAGCTGTGACACACTTTGTCACCATCAAAAAGGAAATACACTAATGAACAGCAAAAAATTCTTGGCCCTCGCATCCGTAGCTGTAGGTTTGTCATTCAGCTTCAATGCATATGCCGCCAAAGAAATCAAAATCAGTTCAAACAATACCGCTTACTCCGACGCCGATGTTCAAAAACTGGCAGCCACTGCTGTCGGCATGGGCGTAAAAGAACCTGTCAGCCTCAACAGCGGAAACGGTGTTGTTACCGTATCCGGCAGCAGCGCAACCAAATGTGCATTCAAAGTCGGTAACGGAGATACGCCTCAAATTCAAGGTGTCAGTTGCAAATAATCTGATTTAATCAATGAAAAGGCCGTCTGAAAAACTTTCAGACGGCCTTTTTATATTGCCATTTAAGATTGAATATTCCTTCTATCGTAAACAGCCTGAGCCAAAGTACCAGCATCCACATATTCCATCTCACCACCCAAAGGGATTCCCCTCGCCAATCGACTGACTTTATAAGGAAGATTTTTAAACAATTCCGCCAATACATATGCTGTCGCATCGCCTTCGGCTGTGAAGTTGGTTGCAATGATAATTTCCTCAATATCACTCGCCTGCAAACGGACAACCAGCTTATCTAACGCTACTGCCGAAATATCCATGCCCTGCGCCGGACTGACTTGCCCCATCAGAACGAAATACAGGCCATCATGACAATTAGCCGCCTCCATGCTGGAGACATCCGCCGGCATATGCACAATCATCAAACGGCTTTTATCGCGTTTTTCGTCTGCGCAAATTTCACACAAATCGCCTTCGCAAAATGTGTTGCACATCCGACAATGTTGCACCTGTCTCAAAGCAAACTGCAAAGCATCCACCAACTCCTGCGCTTCTTCGCGTTTGTACTGTAAAAGCTGGTAAGCCATACGCTGGGCGGATTTTGGGCCGACATTGGGCAGGATTTTTAATGCATTAATCAAGCGGACAAAGGCATCAGGATTTTTACTCATGATTTCAGACGGCCTTTAAAAAGATAGCTAAAAATAAGAAAACAGCCGGAATTCATCCGGCTGCCCTACTCAAATACTCTGCTTATTCGGCAGCATTATTAACTTGCTGTGCGCCTTGCTTACGATCGATTTTTTTATCCAAATACTGGAGTAAATTATCGAACACATTGGCAGAAAGCTGCTGAACCAAAGCCTGTTTGGCAGCCGGAATCTGTGAATCGGCATTTTCAGGAGCAGAAACGCTCTGAACTTCCATAATCACCGGCGCAGGCATACCTTCCAACAATGTATACGCAGGTTTGCCGCCGACAGGACGCGCTTTCAGCAAAGCCGCATAAGCTTCCGGAGACATGGTTTTACGTGCATCTTGTGCGCTCAATTGAGAAACAGGCGACCATTGAATATCGGCAGCTTTACCGGCTTTCAATGCGGCCAAAGTTTCTTGGGCTTTCTTCTCCGCCAGTTTGGCAGCTTCAGAGCGCAGATATGCTGCACGGACAGTGTCTTTGACTTCTGCAAATGGTGCAATTTTCTCTTCGCGCACTTCTTTCGCACGAATGACCCAAACGGTATCGTTGTTGATGGCGATCACTTCAGAATTGTGTTTTTTCTTCAGTACATCATCACTAAACGCGGCATTAATCAATGCTTCAGGCAAGCCGGCTTCCTTCGCGCCCGCTTTGGTCACCCACTCATCCAAGTTTTCCACTTTCAAACCTGAATTGGCGGCTGCTTTTGCCAAAGAAGATGGATCATTGAAGGCATCTTCACCCAATTTTTCTTTAGCGGCATTAAAGGCAGAAGCTGCTTTTTTCAGTTTCAAGGCTGCTTCGATACGCGCTTTGGCTTGTTCCAAAGTCGGCTCAGCTTCGACATTCAAAACTTTGATAACGTGATAACCCAAAGATGATTTAACGGTATCGCTGACTTCGCCTTTGCCCAATGCAAATGCCGCTTTATCAAATTCAGGTCCAAAGCCACTGCCGCCGCTTTTGCTCAGGTAGCCCAAATTGCCGCCTTTGTTGCTGCTAGACAAATCTTTGGAGTACTTGGCCGCCAGCTCGGCGAAAGCATCTGGGTGCGCTTTGAGCTCTGCAGCCATTTTATCTACTTCGGCTTTAATTTCCGCATTGCTTGCTTCATCTCCGTTAGGCATAACAGGAATGAAAATATGCGCAATTTCGGCTCTTGGCGACAAATCTACGCTTTTGCTGTCGTAAGCTTTTTGTACTTCTTCTGCGCTGACGGTTTGCTTGTCAGCCAAATCTTTGATGTTCAAAGCCACATATTCCAGCTTAACGGCTTGAGGAATCAAGTAATCTTTCTTATGCGCTTCATAATACTTTTGCAAAGCCGCATCATCTACTTTTACTTGTGCCGCAAATGCTTCAGGGCTGAAAGTAAATGAACGGATGGTACGTGTTGCTTGAGTCAGGTTAATCAACTGACGCGCTTGCGCATCGCTGACCAACGCACCGTTTTGCACCAAATTCAACAGATTTTGCAATTGGAACTGTTCACGGATGTCTTCAACAAACTGATCCTCCGTCATTTTGCGCTGATCCAAATACTTCTTGAGCAAATCCTGACTGAATTTGCCAGAAGCATCATGGAAATTCGGATCATCCACGATAACTTGCTTGATTTGTTCCTGAGACACAGCAATGCCCATCAGCTTGGCACCCTGCTTCAGGTAAGCTCTTTGCAATAAAGATTGGAATATCGCATCACGCGAAGGCGCATTATTGCCGGCAGCCTGCTCATTTTGTATCGCAATCTGTAAAGCATGCTCGCTGACCTTCTCATCCCCGACTTTGACAATGTAATCAGAACCCGGCGAAGACAAGTTATTGGCACCGAATCCGATAAAGGTCAGACCGATGATACCTAAAACAATCTGGGCGGGTGTTTTATATTTTTCAACAATATGGAACATATTTATCCGAAAGAAAAGTTTGGCGCGGCAGCCTGAAAATGCTGCCGCAAAAATCTTAAAATCCTGAAAACAGGCTCAAAGCGCGTATTGTAACGTATTTTTTCGAGGCTTGCTTTTTCAGACGGCCTAAAAACCTAAAAATGCCTTATCCGAAAATTTCCTGATACGCTTCTACTGAAAATCCGACATGAACCTGTCCTTCTTTGACCAATACAGGCCGCTTGATGATACTGGGATTTCCCACCATCAAAGAAATCGCACCTTCTTTTGTCGCGGCAGATTCTTGCGCATCTTTATCCAACTTGCGCCAAGTCGTACCTCTTTTATTGAGCAAAATTTCCAAAGCCGCCTGCTCCAGCCAGCCATCAATCAATTCGGCAGTCGGGGCGTTTTTCTTAAAATCTACAAACTCAAACTCGATGCCGTTTTCCGCCAACCAACTGCGCGCTTTTTTAACCGTATCGCAATTGGGAATACCGTATAGTTTTATCATCTTATTTATCCTTGGTTTTATTCATAAAATCACGAATTCAGGCCGTCTGAAACTTTTCAGACGGCCTGAATTGAATGCTACTTATTTCTTAGCAGCTTTCTTCACTTTAATCTTCACGCTTTTACCTTGAGCATTATTTTTACGCCCGGCTTTGACGGAAGCTGTTTTCGCCTGCGCTTTTTTCTTGCTTGCGGCTTTAGGTTTGCTTGGCTTAGTAGGCTTAGAGGCAGGTTTACTTTTCACCTTGCTCTTCTTTGCCTTCACAGGAGTAGCCAACGCTTCATCAATTTCTTTAGCCGAAAGTTTACGCTTACGCTTTTCGACAGGCTTGTCAGCAGCTGTCGGCTTACTCACAGGTTTCGCTTTTCTTCCGCCGCGTTTCTTACCGACTGAACCGCCGCTGATTAAGGTCAAATCAATCTTGCTGGTATCCAAATCGGCACGCGCGACTTTTACAGTAACCGTATCGCCCATATTGAAACGGACACCGCTGCGTTCGCCCTCAATTGCCATAATTTCAGGACGGAAGTTGAAATAATCCTCTCCCAAATCGCTGATGTGTACCAAACCGTCGATATGAATGTCGTCCAAGGTTACAAAAATACCGAAGCTTGTCATGCCCGAAATCTTACCACTAAAGACTTCGCCGACTTTGTCGCGCATATAATAAGTTTTCAGCCAGTTTTCCACATCGCGGCTGGCATCATCGGCTCGGCGCTCGCAGAAAGAGGTATGCACGCCCAAAGCCTGCCAGGTTTTATTGGGTTGGTAAATTTGTCCGTTCAATACAGCCTTAATGGCACGATGTACCGTCAAATCCGGATAACGGCGGATAGGCGATGTAAAGTGTGCATATGCGCTATAAGCCAAACCAAAGTGACCGTCGCAATGCGGCTCATAAACCGCCTGCTGCATAGAACGCAACATCATCACTTGCAACAGCTCCGCATCTGGACGGTTTTTAAATTGTTCGGCAAGCGCAGCATAATCTTTCGGCGTCGGATTATCACCGCCACCCAAACTCAGCCCCAGCAAACCAAGCTGCTCGCGTAAAGTGGCCAGTTTTTCGGGAGTCGGGCCCAAGTGATTGCGGAACAAAGCCGTATGTTTGTTTTTCAGCAAAAATTCTGCCGCGCAAACATTCGCCGCCAACATACATTCTTCAATCAGCTTGTGCGCATCATTGCGGACAACGGGAACGATCTTGTCGATTTTACCGTTGTCATCAAAAATCATCTGAGTCTCAACGCTCTCAAACTCAACCGCGCCACGCTCGAAACGTTTTTTCTGCAAGATTTTAAATAACTTATATAGAGTATCGATTTGCTGCTTAAACGGATGATCCCGGCCGTCTGAAATCCAATCCCAAACTTGATTGTAAGTCAGTCGCGCATGCGAACGCATTACTGCCGGATAGAAACGGTATTCCTTGATATTGCCGGCATAGGTAATCACCATATCGCACACCATACACAGGCGTTCAACATCAGGATTGAGCGAGCAGATATCGTTGGACAACTTCTCCGGCAGCATCGGAATCACACGGCGTGGGAAATACACGCTGGTACTGCGTTCCTGAGCATCTACATCAATTCCGTCATCAGGACGGACATAATGGCTGACATCGGCAATCGCCACCACCAAACGGTAATTGCGGCCGACTTTTTCAGCAAAAACCGCATCGTCAAAGTCCCGCGCAGTTTCACCGTCAATGGTTACCAAAGGCAAATCACGTAAGTCCACACGCCCTTTCAAGTCGGTTTTACGCACATGATCAGGAATTTTCTTCGCGGCTTTGACACACGCTTCGCTGAATTGATGAGGCAAATGGTGCTTGCGTACAGCGATTTCAATTTCCATACCGCTGTCGGCATAATCGCCCAACACTTCAATCAGCTTAGCCACTGCAGGACGATGCGCTTCAGGATACGTCTCAATTTCAGCCACAATCACCTGGCCGGATTGCGGTTTAAAGTGCGCCACGCTTTCAGGTTCCAGTACGATACTTTGGCTCAAACGCTTGTCTTCGGCCTCCAAAATGGCCACGCCGCGATCCATATAAAAACGGCCGACCACTTTAGACTGCGCACGCTCCACTACATCCAAAACCGTACCTTCACGACGGCCTCTGCGGTCGATACCGGCAGGACGAACGGTAACAATATCCCCGTGCATTACACCGCGCATTTGACGCTCATACAAAACGAAATCGCCCTCGCCTGTCGGCGTTAGCGGCACGGCAAAACCAAAGCCGTCTTTATGCGCTTCGACACGGCATTTAACCAATGCCAATTTTTCTGCAGCACACACCGCGCCACGTCGGTTGATCAACACCTGACCATCGCGTGCCATCGCTTTCAGACGGCGCTCGAAGAATTCATATTCATCTTCTGTAATCGACAATTCATGTGCCAAAGCTTCGATTTTTGTCGGCACACCTTTTTGTTCCAATAATTCAATGACCCATTCACGGCTGGGCAACGGATGAGCGTAACGTTGTTTCTCCCGCTCCAAATACGGGTCTTTTTCTCGTAAATTTAAAGATTTAGTATTTTTGTTCATTTTGATAGTTGACATTCTTTTTTTAAAATATATAATAGCTGCTTCTTCGCAGTTCAGGTATTCAACTGTACCTTAAATTGAAGAATAAAGCAAAGCCCAGGTGGCGGAATTGGTAGACGCGCTAGCTTCAGGTGCTAGTGTCCTCACGGGCGTGGAAGTTCGAGTCTTCTCCTGGGCACCAAATATTTTGGTACTTCTTTGCTTAAGAAAATTTAAATTGCCCAGGTGGCGGAATTGGTAGACGCGCTAGCTTCAGGTGCTAGTATCCTCACGGGTGTGGAAGTTCGAGTCTTCTCCTGGGCACCACTGATAAATCAATAAGTCAAGTTTTTACATTATTCTGATAACAAGTCAGGATAATAGTCCACAGAGAGGTGGATGAGTGGTTTAAGTCGCACGCCTGGAAAGCGTGTATACGTGAATAGCGTATCGAGGGTTCGAATCCCTTCCTCTCTGCCATAGATACTAAAGACACTAGCTAACGGTGTCTTTTTTCATATCTGCCCTTCTTAAAAATATTACATCACACTTTTATTTCCCTTACATTTATTTCCCTTACATTCTAATCAGAAACCTCCGACGCATTCTTGTCTTATACTAAACCGTAATGATTAAAGGCCGTCTGAAAGTTTTCAGACGGCCTCTTTCTTAAAATCTACCAAATCCCAAACCATTGTTTATCAGACTGCTTTTTATTGCCGTTCTGCTGCTCGTGGTTTTGACGGCGAAATTGCCAAGGTGCTTGCGGATTGTCTTTTTTCCATAAGCCTTTACGCTTTTCCTTGGCTTGTTTTTGTGCTGCCGAATAGTCGGTGTAAGCGGTTTTACTTTGTTGTTTTTTGGCATAACTTTCATAATGCCATGCGGCGCCATCCCGTATTTGCATCAAATTCAAATCAATCGTGCCGACTGATACTTGGGCAACTTCGCGCTGGTAGCGGTCGGCTTCAAACACGCGGACTTTGGCTTTTTTATGCAATGCTGCATCAATCAGATTGTCTCGTGATTGCGTACCATAAGCCTGGTTGATTTCCGGCGCATCGATATATGCCATGCGGATTTTGTGTTTCCTGCCGTCGCTATCGATAATGTGCATGGTATCGCCATCATGGATTTTGATGATTTTTCCGTTGTATGTGTAGGATTGTCGCGATGACTTTTGTTTTTGTTCCGGTTTGGGTTTAGCTTCGGCTTTAGTGTCAGATGTGGCTTTGACGACATTTTCACCCAGCCATTCATTGACCTTTTCTAAACCGATATTGTCGCCTTGTGCCAATGTTGCAGCAACGCTTACCCCTGTACGAATCACCTCAGTATCACGTGAACTGTAACCAAGTGCGCCCAAAACGGATACAACAACAGGCAACCATTTTATAATTTTACTGATTTGCATATTTTGCCAAATTGAAGGCCGTCTGAAAGACCTAATGCACTTTCAGACGGCCTTTTAAGATTGATTAATCTTCATTAATCCTGACAAGGCAGGATGACTTTTGCGCCTTCTGCCGTACCCAAAACCAACACATCTGCGGCATCGCGGGCAAAAATACCGTTTTCGAGTACGCCAGTGATTTTATTGATTTCGTCTTCCATTTTCAGGGCTTGGTCGATATTGAGGCCGTGAACATCAACGATTTGGTTGCCATAGAAAGTAGTATAGCCGACACGCAACTCAGGCTGTCCGCCCATGGCAAGCAGTTTGCGCGACACCAGCGAACGGGCATTTTCAACCACTTCTACCGGCAATGGGAATTTACCCAAACGAGAAACATATTTGCTTTCATCGGCGATACAGACAAATTTATCGGATGCGCTGGCCACGATTTTTTCGTTCAAATGCGCACCGCCGCCGCCTTTAATCATTTGCAGCGCGTGGTTGACTTCGTCTGCGCCGTCAACATAAATCGCCAATCCCATCACTTCATTCAGTGAAACTTCTGGAATCTCGTATTTTGCCAAAAGCTCGCTGGATTTTTTAGAAGTAGACACGGCACCCTTAATTTTCTTACCGCTTTTACCCAAAGCTTCAATAAAAAAGTTGATGGTAGAGCCGGTACCGATACCGATGTATTCGTTTTCAGGAACAAATTCCACCGCTTTTTCGGCGGCAATGCGTTTAAGTTCGTCTTGAGTTGCCATGTTGTCAGTCTTTCAGTTTGAATAATAAAGTAATTTTAAGCTCTTAGGCTTTAATCAGCAATACTGCCGCTTGCGCTTCAATGGCTTCCATACGTCCCAGATAGCCAAGTTTTTCGTTGGTTTTGCCCTTGATATTCACGCAGTTTGCAGGCAAACCCAAATCTGCGGCGATATTAGCGCGCATTGCCGGAATATGCGGCGCAAGTTTTGGCTTTTGCGCAATCACGGTCGTATCGACATTAACCACCTTCCAACCCAATTTCTGCACGCTTTGATAAGCCTCACGCAACAGCACACGGCTGTCGGCATCTTTGAACTCGGCGGCAGTATCAGGAAAATGGCTGCCGATATCGCCCAAACCGGCCGCACCCAACAGGGCATCGGTAATCGCATGCAAGAGCGCATCGGCATCTGAATGACCCAGCAAGCCTTTTTCAAACGGAATGTTGACGCCGCCGAGTATCAAATCTCGCCCTTCGACCAACTGATGGACATCGTAGCCCTGTCCGATACGGATATTCATGTTTGTTTCCTTAAATAATGGGTTTTGATTGTTCAGACGGCCTTGAGCAACAATCTGACA
Source organism: Neisseria sp. P0008.S004 (assembly GCF_051962755.1). Classification (NCBI taxonomy): domain Bacteria; kingdom Pseudomonadati; phylum Pseudomonadota; class Betaproteobacteria; order Neisseriales; family Neisseriaceae; genus Neisseria; species Neisseria sp. P0008.S004. The sequence continues at coordinate 87,350 of NZ_JBQCUZ010000005.1, read as the reverse complement.
ATGTATTCGTCTTGCGGCAGCGTCAATTTTAAATTGCGCGTATCGCCCTGCACCAAGCGTGGCCGGATACCCAGTTTTTCAACCGCTGACGCTTCATCCGTAATCTCACTTAAATCATCAACCGATAAAGCACGGTGTAATAAGGCCGTCTGAAAAAGCTGCGGCGTTTGCGCCTGCCATAATCCTGCGCGCGCAACGGTTTCATCAATATGATGATTGCCGTCTGAGCGCTTGAGCGTATCGGCCACCGGTATGGCCAAAATACCGCCTTCATCATTCTCACCCGCCTCATCAAGCAAACGCGTTAACGCTTCGGCAGGCAGGCAACAGCGTGCAGCATCATGAACCAAAATATTGTCTTGCGCCTCGGCCAAACCTTGCTCCAATAAAACGGACACACCATTGCGTACCGTTTCGGCACGACTTGCGCCGCCTACTCGAAAAACGCGCACTTTCTCAGACAGGGCCGTCTGAAAAACCGAATCTTCCGGCAAAAGAATAACGGCAATTAAATCTATGCGGGAGTGTTGCTCAAAAATTTCTATGGTATGTTGCAATACGGTTTTACCATTTATTTCAACATATTGTTTTGGTTTTCCTGCACCAAATCGCGCTCCCACACCGGCAGCAGGAATCAAAGCGATATTGCGGCGTATCATGCTGACGCTCCGGCATTAGCCTCATCAGAAGTTTCGGCCTTGCGCCATACACACGCTTCGCCCAAATCGTCCAAATATTTTTCATGTGCCGCCAGCTCGTCCGCATTGGCTTTGATGACTTTCAACTGCGAGGTACGTTTGGTTTCCGCAATAACGGTTTGTTTGACTTCGCCCTCTTCTTCCGTCTCACCGCCCATCAGATCGAACTGCTGACGCGTCATGGCAAGATAGACTTCACCCAAAAGCTCGCAGTCGATTAGAGCGCCGTGCAAAACCCGTTTGCTGCGGTCAACGGAAAAGCGGTTACACAACGCATCCAAGCTTGCCTTTTGTCCCGGAAACATTTCACGTGCCATAGCCAGCGTGTCGGTCACTTTACAACCCAGTTCCTCAATAGAAGGCAAGCCCATGCGGCGAAATTCCATATTCAGGAAGCCGACGTCAAACTTGGCATTATGGATAATCAGCTCTGCACCACGTATAAAGTCAGCAATCTGTTTACCCACTTGGGCAAACGGCGGCGCATTCTTCGCTTCCAATACTTCAATCGTCAAACCATGCACCTTCGCCGCTTCCTCCGGCATATCGCGTTCGGGATGGATATATAAATGAAGGTTGGAGTCGGTCATTTGGCGGTTGATCATTTCCAAGCCGGCAAATTCGACCAGACGGTCACCGTTTTCAGGATAAAGACCCGTGGTCTCCGTATCGAGGATAATCTGACGTTGGCTCATGGTTGGTGGTTTCTGCAATTATCAAAACGCCCTGAATCATACTGAAGGCCGTCTGAAATGTATAGTCAACAAAACTTTAGCTGCTTTTTAAATGCCTTTTTACGGCTGGATTTTTTCAGACGGCCTTTATTCTTTTTTTATCTAATAGCCATCTATTTACGTCATTTTTGAGTAGAAAACCCAATTTCTACAAATTTTTTTAAATTTAATTTCTTTAATAATTAACATCTTACGTATAAATTAAATAATAGGAACAATTATCATTTGCAAATTTAAAAAATCGCCGTATAATACAACCCATCGAAACAAAACAACCGCACAACAGAATGAAAGGAGAAGAAAATGCCCGAAAGTATTTTTAAGCAAGTCTCCCTTGACATTCTGAGACTGCACCAACAAGCCATCCGCTCTTTAATCGCCACCAAATGTTGCGATGAGTGCGAAGTACACGACGCAGTATTCATTACTTTAGATGGCCGATATTATGTTTGGCTCCCTTGTATGGGCAAATCGCCCCAATCAGAAACCGGCATCCTGCTGATTGAAGATGAAGACGGCAATACACGCTTGAGCTGGGTTGCCGATACACGCGAAGTCAAGCAAAAAGACAGTCTGTACAACCGCGTTGTTTCCGCCCTGCAAAGAAAAATGCAGCGCACGAAGAACAAGTTTATCCAGTCGGCAAACGCCCGATTGCTTGAGCTAACGCCTCAGCAAGGCCGTCTGACGACAAACAGCAAAGATTTCTCGCTTTCACCACATGACTTGATGAAAGCACTTTATCCGGCAACACATCAAATAGGAGAATTTGCCCTGTAACAGTTTTTGGTAGTGGTTTGTGTTCCTTTTGCGCCCCTTAACATTTTAAAGGGGCGATTTTTTTGCCTCTACTTTTCAGACGGCCTAAACACCGGTTTTCCAGTACAATAAAGGCCGTCTGAACATTTCCTACTTTTCAACCAACCATGCAACTGCTCAAATACATCCAATCGCAAGGCCTCGGCAGCCGCAAGCAATGCCAATGGCTGATAGACAATGACTGCATTGCCATCAACGGCGAAATCCATAATCGTACCAAAAACGATATCGATCCGTCTCAAGTGCATACCCTGTCTGTTGATGGCGAAGAAATTGCCGCCGTACCCATGCCCTATTTCTACATTCTGCTTCATAAGCCTGCAGATTACGAGACTTCGCACAAACCCCAGCAATATCCAAGCATCTTCAGCCTGTTTCCCGACCACATGCGCAATATCGATATGCAGGCAGTCGGCCGCTTGGATGCAGACACAACCGGCATTATTCTGATTACCAACGACGGGCAATTTAACCACCGCGTTACCTCGCCCAAACACAAAGTTCCGAAGCTCTACCGCGTCACTTTGAAACATCCTGCCGACGATACCCTTTGCACTACGCTGAAAAACGGCGTCCTCCTACATGACGATAATGAAACCGTCGCCGCGGCCGAAGCAGTATTGGCCGACCCAACCACATTGATGATGACCATTACAGAGGGTAAATACCATCAGGTCAAACGCATGGTTGCAGCCGCAGGCAACCGTGTCGAGCAGCTCCATCGTGAGAAATTCGGCGACTGGAATGTCGATGATTTGGCCGCAGGAGAATGGAAATTTATCCAAATCTAAAAAAATTCCAAATTTTTTCGATAAATTTTTAAACAATATAGATTTTTTATATATTTAAAATCAAACATCTAAACCTTATTATTTTTATTTAACAGAATTTAACACTGTAAAGACTGAACTATTGTATAATTCGCCTGTCTGAGTAACACTTGCTTCGAAAGAAGTGAGTAAGTGAGTAAGACGTTTTCCCCGTAATGTGTTTGGCCATCTATACTTTCCCCTTAGTATAGATGGTTTTTTTTATCTAAAATTTGGTAACCAAACGAATGTACTTTCAGACGGTCTTTCTCATCTAAAGAAGCCATCATTACTCAACCTCATCTCCCACTCATTACCTTGCCATTCCTCCTTTTCTCTTTCTCGTCTCTTCCGCATCAATCTGTACCGTTCCAATTTCAGACAAATCGTTTTATAGAAAGAAAAACCATCGGCGACTATCCAAGCTAAGGTTACAGGATGTTATTAGACAACCTCAGAGAAATACCATCTTTGTTGCCGACATATTTGAAAGCACACCTTAGTGCTATCCAATCTCCTCACAACAACCCTTTCCCATATCCCACCTTTCAGACGGCCTTTATCGTTAGGGCTCTTTCAATCATTCGTATCGCTTCAGACAAATTCTCTGTTTGCAGGTTTCAATACCAAGCAAACCAGAGAAACCCACTAAAAATTCTTCATTACATGGTTTTTTTAACTAATTTTCTTTTCCGACTTTAGTCAAGATTCGTTAAATCTTTGCGGTAAAATGTTGTCTTTATTTTTATGCATCTGAGTATTTATGTCTTCCAATCAACCCCGTCAAACCTGGTCCAACCGTTTGACTTACATCCTTACCGTTGCCGGCGCGACTGTCGGCTTTGGTGCAACTTGGCGTTTCCCGTATTTGGTCGGTGAAAACGGCGGCGGCGCGTATGTGTTTCTGTTCTGTATCGCCATGCTGGTCATCGGTATTCCAATGATTTTGGTCGAAAACGTCATCGGTCGCCGTAAAGGCGTGAACGCGCTGGATGCGTTTGGCGGCACAATGAATGGCAAACCCGTTGCCAAAGTTTGGAAATTGGTCGGTTGGATGGGACTACTCGGCGCATTCGGCATCATGGCCTATTACATGGTGCTCGGCGGCTGGGTTATCAGCTACATCATCAATATCATCGGCGGTAATTTGGATATTTCCAGCCCTGTTTCCGGAGAAGTCACCAAAAGTTTCTTTACCGAACACATTGAAAACAGCCCTTGGGAAATTGCCTTTTACACCTTCCTATTTGTGGTCGTAAACCAATGGATCTTGGTCAAAGGCGTGATCGGCGGTATTGAAAAAGCGGCAAAATACCTGATGCCTTTGCTGTTTTTATTCCTGATTGCCATGGTCGTGCGCAACGTTACCCTACCGGGCGCAATGGAAGGCATTACCTTCTATCTGAAACCTGACTTCAGCAAAATTACCGCCGAACTGTTCGTCTTCGTTTTAGGACAAGTATTCTTCGCCTTGAGCTTGGGTTTCGGCGTGATGATTACGTTATCCAGCTATCTGGATAAAAACGAAAATCTGGTTCAGACGGCAGTGATTACCGCGATTACCAATACTTTGATTGCCGTGTTGGCCGGCTTTATGATTTTCCCATCCCTCTTCAGCTTTGGCGTTGCCCCTAACTCCGGCCCGACGCTGGTGTTCCAAAGCCTGCCGATCGTGTTCTCCAATATGTGGGCAGGCCCTGTATTTGCAGTGATTTTCTTCTCACTGCTTCTGATTGCCGCGCTGACCACTTCTCTGACCATTTATGAAGTGTTGATTACGACCATTCAGGAGAAAACCAAAATCCGCCGCGCAGCGGCTATTACCATCGTACTGACAGGTATTTTTATCTTCGGCAATATCCCTTCCATCTTGAGCTACGGCCCATGGAAAGATATTTCCGTGTTTGGTAAAAATATTTTTGATGCCTTTGACTACATCAGCGGCAACATCTTGTTTATGCTGACCGCGCTCGGCTCCGCGCTGTTTGTCGGTTTCGTGATGAAGGACGAAGCGAAGGATGAATTACTTTATAAAGGCAACCATACGACGGTCAATATTTGGTTTGCCTATGTGAAATATCTCGTTCCATTGGTCATTCTGCTGATTTTCATCAGCAACCTGTTCTGATAAGCAAACATATAAAAAGGCCGTCTGAAATGTTCAGACGGCCTTTGTTTTGACTATGCTTTATTCAGCCCAGTTTTTCTTCTTACTGGTTTTACCGATACCTGGATTGAAGCTGTTGGTCGGGTCAAGTTTTTTATAGAACTGTTTCAGCTCGAGCTTGGCTTCATACAGATGACCGACATTGTGTTCGGCAGGATATTGCGCGCCACGTTGGTCAAGCAAGTGGAGCATTTCATGTTCCAAGGCCATGCAGTCGTTGCCTTTTTTAATGATGTAGTCCTGATGGAACACATGACACATAAAATGTCCGTAATACAATTTATGGATGATTTTATTGTCAATTTCCGGCGGCAGTGTTTCAAACCAATCACGATCATCACGGCGCAAGGCGATATCGAGTGCAACCAAATCCTCTACTTCATCATCATGTACAGAACGGTAACGGATCGCGGCAGAAGCCACAGCAAAGCGATGCAGCATGGCCGCCTGCGTTTCTTCGGCATTACATTCGAAGAATGCCCCGCCATGGGTTGCAAAATATTCCTTCAAGAAAGCACGCGCCTCTTCTACGCCCTCGCCACCCATTTTTAAAATCAGGTGATGTTCATATTTATCCCGATAGTTGCGCATAGACTTCGGCAAGTGATCGGGCAAAATCTTACTGATCAGTTGCATGAATTTATCAGAGAAGTGTTTTGGTAAGAAACTTATCTTTTTGCTGAATCTATCCACACGGGCTTTCAGATCAAACAGTTTCGGAAGTTGGTGGGTACCGAACGTCTTGATGATATAAAAAGTATCTTTACCATAAACGGCAGCAATATCAAAAGCATGACGATGGATATACTCACCGGAAATAGGCAGGTTTTTAAACTCGCTCAAAGCGGCACGACGAATATCGGTCAGCTCATTAATATCATTGGTGCCGATATAGAAGACGGCAGTCTGTTTTTCTTGCGGGAACGTATCCAAGCGTACGGCAAACACCATCAGCTTGCCCGCGCAACCTGATGCTTCGTAGTGACGCGCAGGGTCGGCATTAAAACGGGCGGCAGTCGGTTCATTCACTTGGCGGACATGATCGCAGTACGCATGGTCATGCCCTTTGCCGGCATCTTGCGCAATGTCTTTTCGCTGATAATGGAAACCTTGCAAGTTGGTCAAAATTTCTTCAGGGGTTTCGCCCAAATCAATGCCCAAATGGTTGACCAGCTCCAGTTTGCCCTCTTCGTTGATTTGCGCAAACAGGGCCATTTCCGTATAAGCCGGGCCACGCTGTACCAGTGCGCCACCCGAGTTATTACATACGCCACCCAATACAGATGCGCCGATACAGGACGAACCGATCACTGAGTGCGGCTCACGGCCTAAAGGTTTCAGCAGCAGCTCCAATTGATTCAAGGTAGAACCGGGCAGGCAGACAACCTGTTCGTTATTGTTGATCGGCTGAATGATGTTCAGACGCATGGTATTCACAATCACGATATCGCGGTCGTAATCATTGCCGTCAGGAGTCGAGCCGCCAGTCAAACCGGTATTGGCGGCCTGCGTAATCACGATAACATCAGCCTCAACACACGCCTGCAAGATTTGCCACATTTCCAAAACCGTACCCGGACGGACAACAGCTAGCGCCTTGCCCTCGCCAAAACGGTAGCCTTGACGGTATTGTTCAGTTTTTGCCGGGTCTGTGATGATATATTTTTCGCCGACGGTTTGCGTCAGCCGACTGATTAATTGTGTAGCATTCATTGCATACTCCTTGAGAAATGAATATATTTATTAAATTACAAATATTGTAGTAATCCCTTTTATCAAAGTAAAGGCAAACTCATTTTTAAATTCATCATTCAAATAAACAAAAGGCCGTCTGAAATTTTCAGACGGCCTTTTGTTTCAAGCTTGCACAATCAAATTATTCAGCTGCTTTCTCTTCGCGAGCAGGAGCTTCTAGCAAAGCTTTGATAGACAGGCGTACTCGGCCGCGATCGTCTACTTCCAATGCTTTCACGTTCACAACCTGACCTACTTGCAGGTAGTCGCTGACATTGCGTACGCGCTCGTGGGCGATTTGGCTGATGTGTACCAAACCGTCTTTGCCCGGCATCACGCTGACAATCGCACCAACGTTGTTGTCGAGGATTTTAACCACAGTACCTTCGTACACTTTGCCCACTTCCACTTCGGCAGTGATTTCTTCGATACGTTTTTTCGCTGCATCGCCTGCTTCTTGAGTAGTCGCAGCGATAGTGATGGTACCGTCTTCAGCGATGTTGATTTCAGTACCGGTTTCAGCAGTAATCGAACGAATAGTTTCACCGCCTTTACCAATCACATCACGGATTTTGTCTTGGTTGATTTTCATGGTGAACAAGCGTGGCGCGTGTGCAGACAGTTCTTGCGGGCCTGCAACAGCGGCTTTCATCTGATCCAAGATGTGCAAACGTGCTTCTTTGGCTTGAGCCAAAGCGATTTGCATGATTTCTTTGGTAATACCTTGGATTTTGATGTCCATTTGCAGTGCGGTCACACCTTCGGTTGTACCGGCTACTTTAAAGTCCATATCGCCCAAGTGGTCTTCGTCACCCAAGATGTCGGTCAGGACGGCAAATTTGTTGTTGTCCAAAATCAGACCCATGGCGATACCGGCAACGTGTGCTTTCAAAGGCACACCGGCAGACAACAGGCTCAGGCAGCCGCCGCAGACGGAAGCCATAGAGGAAGAGCCATTGGATTCGGTAATTTCAGAAACCACGCGCATGGTGTAGCTGAAATCTTCAGGTTCCGGCAATACGGCCAACAATGCACGTTTAGCCAAGCGGCCGTGACCGATTTCACGACGTTTTGGCGCACCTACGCGACCCACTTCACCGGTAGAGTATGGTGGAAAGTTGTAGTGCAGCATGAAGCGGTCGGTGTATTCGCCGGACAGTGCATCAATGATCTGCTCGTCGCGTGAAGTGCCCAAAGTTGCAACCGCCAAAGCTTGGGTTTCGCCACGGGTAAACAGTGCAGAACCGTGAGTGCGCGGCAATACGCCGGTTTGAATGTTCAACGGACGAACAGTGCGGGTGTCGCGACCGTCGATACGCGGTTGGCCGTCCAAAATTTGGCTGCGGACAACATCGGCTTCCAAGTGTTTGAAAATGCCTTTGATTTCGTTGGCTGCCAAAGTGTCGGTTTCTTCGGTAATCAACGCTTCTTTTACAGCATTCCAAGCTTCGTCCAATTTGGCAGAACGCGCTTGTTTTTGACGGATTTTGAACGCTTCTTTAATGGTTTCGCCGGCAATTTCGCGTACTTTTGCAACCAATTCTTCATTGGTTTCAGGTGCTTTCCAATCCCAAACTTCCGGATTAACTTCGTCGGCAAACTCATTGATGGCATTAATGGCCACTTGCATTTGATCATGACCGTAAACAACCGCACCCAGCATCACTTCTTCAGACAAGATGTCGGCTTCGGATTCCACCATCAACACGGCTTTAGAAGTACCGGCAACAACCAAGTCCAATTGTGATTTAGCCAATTCGGCTTTAGTCGGATTCAAAACGTACACGCCGTTTACATAACCTACGCGTGCCGCGCCAATCGGACCGGCAAACGGTACGCCGCTCAACACCAGCGCGGCAGATGCACCCAACATTGCAGGAATGTCAGAATCAATTTCAGGGTCAACAGACACCACCATCGCTACGATTTGGATGTCGTGATAGAAACCTTCAGGGAACAAAGGACGAATCGGACGGTCGATCAGACGGCTGGTCAGGATTTCTTTTTCGCTTTGTTTGCCTTCGCGTTTGAAGAAACCGCCGGGGATTTTCCCTGCTGCGTAAGTACGCTCAAGGTAATCGACAGTCAGAGGAAAGAAGTCTTGGCCTTCTTTCACTTCTTTGTTGGTAGTCACAGCAACCAAAACAACGGTGTCGCCCATGGATACTTTAACGGCAGCAGCGGCTTGGCGGGCGATTTCGCCGGTTTCCAAAGTAACGGTTTGATTACCGTATTGGAAGGTCTTAACGTGTTTATTGAACATTATTGTTCCTTTCAAAATACCGCACTGCTAAAACACTAATAATGCACACTAAAATCCGAATGTGCATAGTTAGGGTTTCAGACCGTGCGGCAGGTTATAAACAAGCTTTCAGACGGCCTTTAAGGCGCTGAAAACAACTCTCGATTATAAAGGCAACCATCCTTAAAATCCAGTATTTATACAATAAAAAGGCCGTCTGAAACATATCCTTTTCAGACGGCCTTCAAACTTAAAAATCAATCCTGAGTCAGCAAAGTCAATGCTTCCTGATATTTTTCGACTGTTTTTTGAATCACATCGGCAGGCACTTTAGGCGCAGGCGCTTTTTTATTCCAACCGCTTTGCTCCAGCCAGTCGCGGACAAATTGTTTGTCAAAAGACGGCGGATTGGTGCCGACTTTGTATTGGTCTGCAGGCCAAAAACGACTGGAGTCAGGCGTTAATACTTCGTCCATCAAAGTCAGCGTACCTTCTTCATCCAAACCAAATTCAAACTTGGTATCGCAAATGATAATACCGCGAGATTTCGCATATTCGGCCGCTTCTGTATAAAGCTGAATCGCTTTGGCGCGCACCTCCGCCGCCAATTCTTTTCCGATAATGCGTTCGCATTCTTCAAAGCTGATGTTTTCATCATGATCGCCAACTGCGGCTTTGGTCGATGGCGTAAAAATCACTTCGGGCAACTGTTGCGCTTCCTGCATACCTTCGGGCAGTTGAATACCGCAAACAGAGCCTGTCTTTTGATAATCTTTCCAACCGCTGCCTGCCAGATAACCGCGCACAATAGCCTCCACTTTCACCGGAGTGAGTTTTTTAGCCACGACGGCGCGTTTCTCTAAAACTTTAGCTTCGTTTTCAGGCAAAACATCGTAAACCGTATGGCCGGTAAAATGGTTAGGCATGATATGAGCCAGTTTTTTAAACCAAAAATTGGAAATCTGCGTCAGAATCTCCCCTTTACCCGGAATCGGGTCATCCAAAATCACATCGAATGCAGACAGACGGTCGGAAGCAACCATCAGCATACGTTTATCGTCAATTTCGTACAAATCGCGGACTTTGCCGGAGTAGATTTTTTTCAAGCTGATTTCAGACATTTCAGGTATCTCTTTAGTAGACAGAAGAATGCGGTATTTTAGCCCAATTTGGAATTTTTCGTCAGATTGTTTACAAAATAAAGGCCGTCTGAAACCTTATATTTTGGTTTCAGACGGCCTTATCCGTTGATTTCAGAGAAAAACCCTGAAAATCACCATCCTATCAGATTACAGAAACTTGAGTCTGATCTTGGATGTGGTTTACAGCAGACAGAGAGTAGTAGTCGCCGTGGCCAGTTACTTGGTAAGTGCTACCGTCAGCAAACTTGAAGTTTTCAACTTTGTGATTGTTACCAGTGAACCAGTCGTCGATGGTGATGCTGTCGTTAGTACCGACAGAAACAGTCAGATTAGCACCTGATTTGCTCAGCAATACGTCAGAAGCTGCAACGCCTTTACCGAACAACAGGGTGTCATTACCGCTTTCTTCACGGATAGTATCATGACCGTAACCTTTGTCGAAGAAGTAAGTGTCGTTACCGGTACCACCGATCAGGATGTCGTTGCCGACACCACCGTCGAGGTAGTCGTTACCGTCTTTGCCAACCAGGCAGTCGTCGCCGGCCAAACCGTACAGATGGTTGTTGCCGCCGTTACCTTCGATGTTGTTGTTCAAAGAGTTACCGGTACCGTTCAGGTTTTGCATACCTTGCAAGAACAGGTTTTCAACGTGATCGGTCAAGGTGTAGTCAATAACGGTACGAACAGTATCGATACCGGCTTGTGCATTGCCGTACTCGATAACTTGGTCGTTGGCATTGTCAACGAAATAAACATCGTTACCGTCGCCACCGCGCATGATGTCAGCACCTGAACCACCGTTCAGGTAGTCGTTACCGGCACCACCTTGCAGGTAGTCTTTACCTTCTTCACCGTACAGAGAGTCACCGTCGGCATCACCGTAAATGGTGTCGTTACCAGCACCGGCGTAGATTACGTCTGTGCCGTTGCCACCGTAGATGATGTCTTCGCAAGCAGTACCATAAATGGTATCTTTAGCATCAGTACCGCGGATAACGTTGCCGTCTTTGCAGTCTTCAGCACGGATGACATTACCTGGGTTTTTATCTTCGTGACCGTATGAGTTGTTTTGGTTATGATCGTCAACACAGTCTTTGCAGTCTGGCTCTGGCTTAGGCTCAGGTTTTGGCTCTGGCTTAGGCTCAGGTTTTGGTTCTGGTTTAGGCTCAGGTTTTGGTTCTGGCTTAGGCTCAGGTTTTGGTTCTGGCTTAGGCTCAGGTTTTGGTTGAGGTTTTGGTTCTGGTTGCGGTTCTGGTTGTGGCTCAGGTTTAGGCTCAGGTTTAGGTTGAGGTTTAGGCTGAGGTCGTGGTTTTGGTTGTGGTGGTGTCGGTTTGATTGGATCACAGTTGTAAGGTGGGCAAACCGGAACACATTTGTAAACGGTGGTTTTTGCTGGTGGGCAGAAAGCCGCAATAGCAGAAACCAAACCAGTTACCGCATTAACTACTGACACGCCGACGCTGGCAATGCTAGCGATGCTGCCGATAGAAACAGAAGATTTTGCTGCAGGAGCGCAGTAGTAAGATGAGAAGGAAGCCTTAGGCGCAGGAGCGCAGTAAGAACTAACCAGGGGTCTAGCATAATACCCCCCGTAACAGTATGCCATAATAATTACTCCCAAAATAGTTAATAAAGATATTGAGCTGACGGAACGAGCAAATTCCGCCCTTGCTCAATTATTATTTTAGTAATATTTTGCAAAATATTTACTCAAAAATATCAAACGGTAGAATTTGCCGATAAAAGGACGGAGTTTCGCCTGTTTTTAAATTCCATTATCCTAGCAACAATAAAAACATTAACATTGATTCACATTCTCTCAAACAGCATAGATCCTTTATCTATCTTATTAAAAGCTGAACTTTAACTCTAGTTACAGTAAACAAACATAATACCAATAAATGGTTATTATTATGGATAGATAATATCGATAATTTGCCCAAATACAGCCGCCTCTGCATTTTGTTCTACGCCAATAATGTGAATTTGTCGTATTTACACTATAATGACACGAATACCTATTTAACAGCTATCAGAGGAGATACTCAACCATGCGTACTTTATTGACCGGAGCCAAAGGTCAGCTTGCCCGTTGTCTGCGCGACCGCCTGCCCGAAGATTGGGAACTGATTGCTACCGACTCTACTTCGCTAGACATTACCGATACCGAAGCCGTGCATCATATGATTAAAAACTTCCAACCAGATGCCATCGTTAATGCCGCAGCTTACACTGCCGTCGATAAAGCAGAAGAAAACGCAGAGGCTGCTTTTGCCGTCAACGCAACTGCTGTTCACAACCTGGCCGCAGCCGCCCGCGCCGCACACGCCCGCTTTATCCATATTTCCACTGATTATGTATTCGACGGCGAAGGCAAACGCCCTTACCGCGAAACCGACTATACCAATCCGCGCAGCACTTACGGTCAATCCAAAGTAGCAGGCGAACTTTTGGCTTTAGCCGCGCATCCGGAAAGTACAATCGTCCGTACTTCATGGCTGTTTAGCGAATACGGCAGCAATTTCGTCAAAACCATGCTGCGCCTTGCCAAAGAACGTGATTCCCTCTCCATTGTTCACGACCAAACCGGCTGCCCGACTTATGCAGGCGACTTGGCTCACGCCATCATCAGTTTACTGCAACAGCCCACTTCCCCACGCGGCATCTTCCATTACTGTGGCAACAAATCGGCAACATGGTACGAATTTACCAAAGCCATCTTTCAGACGGCCCACCAATTAGACGACAGCTTCCGCATTCCGGAACTGAACGCGATTACCACCGAACAATACCCCCTGCCCGCTCCGCGTCCGGCATACAGCATTATGGATTGCTCACGCCTAGAGACCGAGTTTGGTATCAAACCGTCCGACTGGCAAAGAGCCCTGCGCGAAATTCTCCGCAAAATTGACTGATAAGCTGATCCATCTATATCAAGGCCGTCTGAAAACATATTTTCAGACGGCCTCTTTGTTTCTTTTATATCAAATGCTTTATCTATCCAGTCTGTCATTTGAAAAGTGCTACAATAGCCGTTTATTTTATTTTTCAGACGGCCTGACAATATGTGCAACCATCATCCCAAATATTCACACGATAATGACACCATCCGCATCCGCGGCGCGCGTACACATAATTTAAAAAATGTCGATTTGGACATTCCGCGCCACAAACTCGTGGTGGTAACAGGATTGTCAGGCAGCGGCAAATCGTCGCTGGCGTTTGATACTTTATATGCCGAAGGCCAACGCCGTTATGTTGAGAGCCTTTCCGCCTATGCCCGTCAGTTCTTACAGATGATGGACAAACCCGATGTCGATTTGATTGAAGGCTTGTCGCCTGCAATTTCCATCGAGCAGAAATCCACCAGCCACAACCCGCGTTCCACCGTCGGCACGGTAACGGAAATTCACGACTATTTGCGCCTTTTGTACGCACGCGTCGGCACACCCTACTGCCCCGAACACAAGCTGCCGCTGTCGAGCCAAACCGTATCTCAGATGGTCGATGCCGTCTTGAAGCTGCCGGAAGACACGCGCGTGATGATTCTGGCGCCGGCGGTGCGTGAGCGTAAGGGCGAGTTTGTCGATTTCTTTGCCGACTTGCAGGCGCAAGGCTTTGCGCGTGTACGCGTGGACGGCGAGGTCTATCAGCTTGACGAAGTACCGAAGCTGGAAAAAAACATTAAACACAACATCGACGTCGTCATCGACCGCGTGAAAGTGAAGGCGGACATCAAGCAGCGGCTGGCAGAAAGTTTTGAAACCGCGCTACGCCACGGCAACGAGCGCGCGTTGGCGATGGAAATGGACAGCGGCGAAGAGCATTGGTTCTCCGCGCGTTTTGCCTGCCCCGTATGTTCGTACAGTCTGCCCGAATTAGAGCCGCGCCTGTTTTCCTTCAACAACCCGATGGGTTCCTGCCCGACTTGCGACGGTTTGGGCAACACCAACTTCTTCGATCCCGAAAAAGTAGTCGCCCATCCCGAATTATCCTTAGCAGCAGGCGCGATTGACGGCTGGGACAAACGCAACCAATTCTATTTCCAAATGATTCAATCGTTAGCACGCCATTATGAGTTTGATGCGGATGCAGCATGGGAAACACTGCCTGAAAAAGTCAAAAAAGTTGTCTTGCACGGCTCAGGCAAAGAAGTCATCGACTTCACCTACCTGTCCGAACGCGGCACCACCTTCAACCGCAGCCACGCCTTCGAAGGCATCATCCCCAATCTCGAACGCCGCTACCGCGAAACCGACAGCGAAACCGTGCGCGAAAAACTGCGCGAATACCAAAACCACCGCGCCTGCCCAAGCTGCGGCGGCGCACGTTTGCGCAAAGAAGCGCGCTACGTTTACGTCAGCGGCGAACCCTTGCACGAAGTCTCCGCCTGGCCGCTCACCAAAACCCACCAATTCTTCGAAACGCTGGATTTAGACGGCAACAAAAAACAAATCGCCGAAAAAATCCTCAAAGAAATCACCGAGCGGCTCGGCTTCCTGATTAACGTCGGGCTGGATTACCTGAATCTAAGCCGCTCCGCCGAAACCCTTTCCGGCGGCGAAGCCCAGCGCATCCGCCTCGCCAGCCAAATCGGCAGCGGCCTGACCGGCGTGATGTACGTTTTGGACGAACCCTCCATCGGTCTGCACCAGCGCGACAACGACCGCCTGCTCGCCACCCTCAAACGCCTGCGCGATTTGGGCAACAGCGTGATTGTGGTCGAACACGACGAAGACGCCATCCGCGAAGCCGATTTCGTCGTCGATATGGGCCCCGGCGCGGGCGAACACGGCGGCAACGTACTGATTGCCGACACGCCCGAAAACGTCGCCAAATGCGAAAAATCCATTACCGGACAATACCTCAGCGGCAAAAAATCCATTGCCGTGCCGTCTGAACGCACGCCCGTCAATCCCGAGCGAATGCTCGTCCTCAAAGGCGCACGCGGCAACAACCTCAAAAACGTAACCCTCGAACTGCCGCTCGGTCTGATTACCTGCATCACCGGCGTATCCGGCAGCGGCAAGTCCACCCTGATTAACGACACCCTCGCCAAAATCACCGCCCGCGAACTCAACCGCGCCCAAGAAGAACCCGCCCCATACGACGACATCCACGGCCTCGAACACCTCGACAAAGTCATCAACGTCGACCAGTCCCCCATCGGCCGCACCCCGCGCTCCAACCCCGCCACCTACACCGGCCTGTTCACCCCCATCCGCGAACTCTTCGCCGGTGTTCCCCTCTCGCGCGAACGCGGCTACAACGTCGGCAGATTCTCCTTCAACGTCAAAGGCGGCCGCTGCGAAGCCTGCCAAGGCGACGGCGTGATCAAAGTCGAAATGCACTTCCTGCCCGACGTGTACGTCCCCTGCGAAGTCTGCCACGGCAAACGCTACAACCGCGAAACCCTCGAAATCCAATACAAAGGCAAAAACATCAGCCAAGTCCTCGACATGACCGTCGAAGAAGCCCGCGAATTTTTCGACGCCGTCCCCACCGTATCGCGTAAACTGCAAACCCTCATGGATGTCGGTCTCGGCTACATCCGCCTCGGCCAGTCCGCCACCACCCTCTCCGGCGGCGAAGCCCAGCGCGTCAAACTCGCCCTAGAGCTATCCAAACGCGACACCGGCAGAACGCTCTACATCCTCGACGAACCCACCACCGGCCTGCACTTCGCCGACATCGCCCTGCTGCTGGAAGTCATAGGCCGTCTGAAAGGCAAAGGCAACTCGATTGTGATTATCGAGCATAATTTAGATGTGATTAAAACTGCGGATTGGATTGTGGACTTAGGGCCGGAAGGGGGAGATGGCGGGGGAAGGATTATTGCGGAAGGTAGCCCCGAAGAAGTAGCAAAGGTTAAAGGAAGTTATACTGGAACATACTTAAAAACTATGTTAGATTTTCATTCTCATAGCTAAAGTCTTAATTTTACTTATACAGGAGAAAACTTTATGTCATCAAGTAACTCACTAACTACTTTCAATCAACACTTACCTGATTTGTCTGCTAATACAATTCCTGCAATCAATCAACTTGTTTCTGCACTTGGTTTCCCAAGAGAAGTTTTAGCAAGTGATGATGAGATTAGATACGCATGGAACGATTTACCGCGAGAGTTAAGAAATATCCCAATTCAGAATGTTAACCCTGAACTTATTGCTCGTATGTGTATTGCGATTAGCTCAGGATTATTTGATGGCGCAATCAATTATATATGGAACGCTGCTATTTTGAGATTGCGCGATAAAGTTAGAACCTTCGGTCTTCCAATCGTCTCTCAGATACTAGAAAAGGATTTTGAAGATAGCCATTTGATAGCATTGCAAGATAGTCAGTTATTAGATTTATGCTTGCAATTAAATATTCTTAATGAGGAAGGCGCTCTTTTTTTAGGACAGTGTAGAAGCATTCGTAATAATTTTTCTGCAGCTCATCCATCACTTGGTAATTTGAATGATAGAGAATTCATAACTTTTTTAAATCGTTGCATAAAGTATGCTTTGGGTGATTCTTCTTCTCCTAGAGGAGTGAATATTAGCGATTTTATTCAATCAATTAAAAGTGGGCGGTTTAATGATGCTCAGCGTGAATTATGGTTTCATAGATTATCTGAAACTCATGAGGCACAAAAACAATTGTTGATTGTTATGGCGCATGGTATCTATTGTGATCCAAATTCGCAAGAACCTACAAGATTAAATGCCTTAGATATCTGTGAGTTATTTAAAGATAGTTTCTCTGCTTCTTTGCGATCTGCTTTGATTGATAAACACTCTGAATATATTACAAAAGGAGATGACCAAAGGTTAACGGCATCTAGCCAATTTTTTGAAAAATTAGGTTTGCTAGGATTACTTTCAGCTCCACAACAGCATGCAATTTTTTCTACTGCTATTAAAAGGTTGCAAATCGCCCATGAGGGCATGAACAACTTTTATAATGAGCCTCCATACGCTGAAAGATTAGCAGAATTAGCTCAAAATACAGCCGTTCCTGAAACAGCTCAAAGTGATTTTGTTGATACGGTTGTTTCTTGCTATTTAGGGAATGGATATGGAGTTTCATGGGCAGCTATCCCATTTTATGAAAAAATTATCAAGAATTTTTCCCCACAAGAAATTGCACTGATGATTCGTCATACACAAGTAGATAGTTCTAGAATTGGAAGAAAAGTTAGCTCTGAAAGAAAGAGATTTGTAGAAGCTTTAAAATTGATTGACTCTGCAAGTGTTCCGAATGGTGTTCGCTCTTCATATGAGCAATTTGTGAAATAGCAAATCGCAGCAAGCCATAGCCTGCATAATACTCAAACAACCACGTGCGTGGCTGCGCCACACACGTGGTTGTTTGATTGATGGTTTGCTGTTGTAAATTTCAACTTAGTTGAAACTAGCGCTTTCAGACGGCATGAAAAATGGCCGTCTGAAAATTGAAAATATTTTATCTAAAATAACTCTCCTAACTCACAAAACAAAAAACGGATTCCAAATCATTGGAATCCGTTTTTCTATAAAGCTATTTATATTATTTAGCTTCTTCTTTAGCGTCTTCAGCAGCTTCTTTGGCATCTTCTGCTGCGTCTTTTGCGTCTTCTTTAGCCTCTTCAGCGGCATCTTTGGCTTCTTCGGCTTTTTCTTCAGGAGTTTCGGCAGCAGGAACGCCTTTCAAAGCGTCCAAAGAAGTTTTACAAGTTGCATCGCG
Source organism: Neisseria sp. P0008.S004 (assembly GCF_051962755.1). Taxonomy (NCBI): domain Bacteria; kingdom Pseudomonadati; phylum Pseudomonadota; class Betaproteobacteria; order Neisseriales; family Neisseriaceae; genus Neisseria; species Neisseria sp. P0008.S004. Next base: position 69,292 of record NZ_JBQCUZ010000005.1, on the reverse strand, counting down.
TTGGTCTGCCGGCAGGTTTTTCAACGCTTCTTTGGTTTGTTCGAAAGATTTTTGCATCATTTCTTTGGTTGCGGCATCTACGTCTTTTGTTGCTTCGGTAAATGCTTTTTCGTATTCGTCACAAACAGCAGAAGAAGATGAGCCTGAACCGCCGCCGCATGCTGACAGGGACAGGGCTGCCAACAAAGCTGCCAATAAAGCTGATGTTTTCATGTGTCTCTCACTTTTTTAAATTTAGGTTAAAGGATGTTATATGTTAATTCATTATATGAAGGCGTCAAGGGTTTTTGTTTAATTTAATCAAAAATATATCATTGAAAGAGTCAGTCTATCTAAACATACTAAAGGCCGTCTGAAATTTCAGACGGCCTGTGCTTTTTTAAGTAATCCTTTTTTTCAACGATTACGCCGCTTTACGGTGATAATGTCTGAGCGCATGTTCTTTGCGACGACCGCTACTGAATGCAGATACGCGTTTCAGGTAGCCGATGACGCGGGTGCCGTAGTCGATGTCGTGGCTGCCGCAGGCAGAGCAGGCATGCAGGGTGCGTTTGTCGATATGGCCGCATTCGTTGCAGATGGTGATGCGCACGTTCACGCAGAAGTAGTTGCAGCCGGTTTGTGCGGCGATGTCCAAGAGTGAGCGGTAGCCGGATTCGGGCAATGCTTCGTCAAGGTTCAGGTGCAGCGCGGAACCGCCGTCGAGCCAGTCCACCAGTTCTTTGCCGTGCAGCAGGAATTTATCGAGCGCGTTGATTTCTTCGTCTTCGACGACGTAGAAATAGGAGTTGTAGCATTCGCGGCTGACTTTGTAGCCGTCGGCTTTGTCCCATTTGGCGTTTTTCACGCCGAGGTTTTCGGCGGGGACAAACTCGGTGTTGAACTTCACACCGTAGTGCTTGCTGGCGGCTTGGTTGGCTTCGAATATGGTTTTCAGACGGCCTTGGACGAAGTTGATGTAATCGTCGTTATAGCCGACTTTGATGCCTTGCGATTCGGCTGCTTCCGCCATGCCGTTGATACCGATGGTGAGGAACTGTTTGTCCAAAGTGATGAAGCCTGCATCGTAAACGGGCAGCATTCCGGCGGCTTGGTATTCTTCCATCAGTTTGCGGTAGGCGTATTGGTATTTGTGGATTTTGGCGACTTCGGCAGCAAGGTCACGCCCATCTTGTTCCAGCCGGTTCATATTGATGGTGATGACGTTGATGGAACCGGTCGCCACGCCACCTGCGCCGAGGGTGTAGCTGAAGGTGCGGTCTTCGATGGCGTTGCGCAGGCGGCAGCAGGAAGCCAAGGAGTCGGGATTATCGGAAAGATAGACGAAGAAGGAATTGCCCTCCGCCAACTCTTTCGCCATTTCGTCGGCGAACACGGTGTCTTTGCATTTGCCGCCGTCGGTCAGCATCGCAGCGGTAACGACAGGGAAGGTCAAAACGGCTTTGGTGCGCTCCTGATTGAACCATTTGAGGAAGAAGTTTTGCAGCTTCGCCACGCTCGCCCACACCGGTTTGCTGAAATCGGGGAATACGAAATCGCCGAACATCGCGTCAAAATAGTATTGATCGTAAACGGAAATATTCCAGAATACGCTTTGATAACCGCGCGCGGCGGCAGGCTGGTTGATACTGTACACCACCTGCTGCATATGGTTGGCGATTTCTTTGGCGTGGGTTTCCAAATAATCGTCGCCGTAGTCTTTGCGGGCAAAGTAGTCGAAATAGGTCAGAAATTCCACCGTCGCCACCGCACCGGCAAACTGCGCACTGATGGCAAACACAAGATTGATAAATGAGCCGCAAAACGATGCCAGATGCTGCGGCGCCTTAGATTCTCCGCCAAGTTTGCTTAAGCCGTCGAGCAGGAAGGGATACAGTGTAACCGACACACAATAAGGCTTGAGGCTGGTTTCGTCGTGCACATAAATCTCGTGCGCCTCAATCTGGCGGATGTATTCGTCGGCAACGGATTGGTCGAAAATTTCGGCGATTTTGCGCGACACTTGGGCGCGGTTAATCTGCACGAAAAAGTCTTTCATGATTTCCGCTTCCATCGTGGCGATGTTTTTTTGCGTTACGTTGGCATTGGCGTCCATTTTCGAGCCATCCGCCGCGTTTTGCGCGCTGATATAGTCACGCATGAATTGTAGTTTTCCGTTTAACTGTTCGGGATGCAGCCGAATCATGTTAATTCTCCTGTATGGTTTGGATGATTTATTAAACAATGACGGTTGGGCCGTCTGAAACATCGCTGTCAGCGAATACAATAAATTCAATTTAAATCAGTGCAATACAACATTGAGCTAAATTGAAGCCACTGGAAAAACTTTAGGCGTAGGTTTGTCTTTGATAAACAATCGGTTCAACACTTCGCCCGTACGCAAATCAATAAACTTCTGATTGGTGGTCGGGCTGTCCAAGCCGCCCAGCTCCATCTGCCAGCGGCCGGTTTTCAGATACGTCAGATAAGGCAGGATGCCGTCTGAAACCGCCTCCAGCTCTTCACGCTCCAGGCCGGTGTACAAACAGGCTTTCAAACCTTCCTCGGCAACAATAGCCAGCATTTTCTGCAAAGCTTCCGGCTGCCATTCTCCGCCCATAAACAACACGCAGCTGATTAATCCGCGATAGCGTTTCAGACGGCCTTTCAAATAATCCTCGGTCAATTCCGTGCCGATGCCCTCTTTCCATGTATCGGCACTGTGACAGCCTTTGCAACGCAACGGACAGCCTGAAAACAGAAACGCCAACGATACTTCGCCCGGCACTTCCTGCCATACAATTTGCTCGATTGTGAATTTCAAACCGCTCATTGCAATGCCATAAAACACAAGATATGGTGTGAATTAAAACACAATACTACTAGATATGGTATTTTATTTAACAATCCATCTTTATTTTGTAATAGGTTTTTATAATTTGATAGATTGTAAATTTCAATAATTACATCTACACGGCTCCCTTGATAAAGGCCGTCTGAAAACAATTTCAGTGCATTAATATAAAAAAAGAAAAGCAAACTCCGTTATAACAAAGACGGTTTTAACAAATCAAAAAAAGGCCGTCTGAAATCATCTTTCAGACGGCCTTAATTTCAGGTTTTACCCCCGATTCGAGCCTTTAACCATATCCATCAAAAACAATCGGCAATCCAAGTTACCATTAAACAGCGGAATTTTACGCTTCGGAGAAAGGCGCATAAATTTCGGCATATCGCGATCGCCGGTAAACATTCCAACCAGCCAGCCTGCGTAGTGTTGTTTCAACCATGTGCCCAGTTGCGGATAAAGCGCCTGCAAAGCCTGAACCTCCGCAAGGCGCACGCCATAAGGCGGATTGGAAATCATAATGCCGTGTTCGCCGTTCGGTCGCGCAGCCTGCGCATCTTGCACGTCAAAGCGGATGAAATTATCCACTTCGGCGGCTTGGGCATTGGCCAATGCGGCACGAATCATATAACGGTCGTTGTCGCTGCCGGAAATTGGCGCGGCGGCCGGTTTGATTTGTTTTTCAGCCTCACGGCGCAGGGCTTGCCATTTTTCTTTGTCGAAGTTTTGCAGTTTTTCAAAACCGAAACGACGCATCAAGCCCGGCGCACGGTGTGTCGCAATCCATGCTGCCTCAATGGCAATCGTGCCACTGCCGCAAAACGGGTCTTGGAAAGGCTGCGTACCGTCATAGCCTGCCAAAAGCAGCAAACCTGCCGCCAAGTTCTCTCTCAATGGCGCTTCGCCGGTATCCTGACGATAGCCGCGTTTGAAGAGTGCTTCGCCGGAAGTATCGATAAAGATTTCCACGTTGCGCTCATCGATAAAGGCATGAATGCGGATATCGGGGTTGATTTTACCCACGCTCGGACGCGCATCATAAATATCGCGGAATGCATCGCAGACGGCATCTTTGATTTTCAAACCGACAAAATCCAAGCTTTTCACATTGGCGCGCTTGCCTTCGACTTTGACTTTAAAGGTCTGCTCCAGCTTAAACCAACCCGTCCAATGCAGATTTCGTGCGAGTTTGTAGATATCGTGTTCGTTGCGATAACCGCCTTTAGTCAAACGCAGTAAAACACGGCTGGCAACGCGCGAATGCAGGTTGATGCAATACACCTGCTCCATCGTGCCTTTACATGCCACACCGCCGTCAACAGCACGTATATCCTGACATGCCATGCTTTCGAGTTCTTGCGTCAAAGGCGCTTCCAAACCGCGAGGACAAGTGATAAAAAGTGAATAAACCGTCATATAAAACCTTTCCGGGTAGGGCTATCCGAACCACTCGGATAACAAATAAAAACAATATTATAGCCGAAAACCAAAAGGCCGTCTGAAACTTCAGACGGCCTTTGAATAAAGCTTGCTTAGTGCTCCAAACTATCGGTTTCCACCTTAACCGCTTTATCGGTTTTATCCTCCGGCAAAACCAAGTTCAACAATACTGCCATAATACCGCCTGCGGAAATTGAGTTTTGGAACAATACCGGCAGGTTTTTGAACACTTCCGGCTCAAATGCCACGCCCAAACCCAAACCGACAGAAGTCGCCGCGATAACTGCTTCACGACGGCGAATACCGTGGCTGACCAAAATCCGCACGCCGGCAATCGCAATCAGGCCAAACATCAACACCATCGCGCCACCCAAAACAGGACTCGGAATCGTAGTAAACGCGCGGCCGATGACGGGGAACAAACCCAACAATACCAAAATCGCCGCAATATATTTGCCCACATGACGCGAAGCCACGCCGGTCATTTGAATCACGCCGTTATTTTGCGCAAACGTGGTTAAAGGCAAAGAGCCCAACGCAGTCGCAATTACAGAAACCAAACCATCTGCCAATACGCCACCGCGCAGACGTTTGGTGTATTCCTCACCCTCAATCGGCTGCTCGGAGACCATCGCAGTCGCCGTCAAATCGCCCACTGCTTCAAATACGCTCAACAGGAAAATCGCACCGGCAACGATAAACGCGTGCCAATCAAATGCGAAACCATATTTAAACGGAACAGGCAGGGTAATCAGCGGCAGGTTTTGCAGGGCGGAAAAATCTACTTTGCCCAAAAACAGCGCAACAATATAACCGACAATCAAACCCACCGCGATGCCGCTCATACGCAGCAATGGGTTTTTCAAGCAGTTGAAAACCAATACAATCAGCAACACCAGCGATGCCAGACCTAAGTTTTCCATCGAACCGAACGTACCGTCTGCTTTCGCACCGAAGCCGCCGCCAAAGTCAGTAATGCCGACATGCACCAAGCTCAAGCCGATCAACATGACGACCACGCCGCTTACAGTCGGCGTAATCACTTTTTTCAGATAAGGCAAAAGCCAAGCGGAGAAGCACACCAAAAACGCGCCAACAAAGGACACGCCCAAGAGCGTTGAAATCATCACATCTTTAGTCAAGCCGCCCTCTTTCATACCGGTACCGAGCGCAATCATCACGGTAACAAAAGAGAAGTTGACCGACTGAATCGACAACATACCCGAACCGACCGGCCCGAAACGGTTAACCTGCAAATAAGTGCCGACACCTGAAGCCACCATCGCCATCGACACCAAATAAGCCGTCATTTCAACCGGCAGCTCCAACGCCCCGCCGACAATCAATGCCGGAGTAATCATCGGGACAAAAATCGCCAGAAGGTGCGTAACCGCACTCAACAACGCATTCCCAAACGGCGGCTTGTCTTCCAAACCATAAACCAAATCAAGCGATTCCGCCTGTTTTTCAGTCATTCCGGCCATGTTGAACCTTCTCTCAAGAATCGTTAAAAAATATTAAGATGCGTATTTTAACCAATTTGAAATGTATCAGCAAATTCAAAACCATCAGGCCGTCTGAAAGTTCCGCCCAGCCGTTTTCAGACGGCCTCAAACCGCCTTAACACATTTTAATTCTTGACATCATTTTTCTACCTAAAAACAAACAAACCAATGATTTAAAAATGTATTATTCATTAAGATAATGACAAGTCACCATTAAACAGCAAAGCCTCATAGCGGATATGTTTCACACAAACAACAAAGTAAGCTACAATCCACTGCATAATTCACCCACACCATAAAATTAAAGGTTTCCGTATGTTAAAAGGCAGTCTGGTTGCCCTGATTACTCCGATGAATCAAGACGGCAGCATCAACTACGAACAACTTCACGACTTAATCGACTGGCACATTGAAAACGGCACCGACGGTATCGTCGCAGTCGGCACCACCGGCGAGTCAGCCACCCTGCCTGTCGAAGAACATTTGGCCGTTATTGAAGCCACTGTCAAACACGTCAACAAGCGCGTTCCCGTTATCGCCGGCACAGGCGCCAATAATACTGTCGAAGCCATCGCCCTTTCCAAAGCAGCCGAGCAAGCCGGTGCGGACTACACCTTATCTGTTGTTCCCTACTACAACAAACCTTCGCAAGAAGGCATTTACCAACATTTCAAAGCCATCGCCGAAGCCACTTCGATTCCGATGATTATTTATAATGTTCCCGGCCGTACCGTCGTGAGCATGAGCAACGACACTATTTTGCGTTTGGCCGAGATTCCGAATATCGTCGGTGTGAAAGAAGCCAGCGGCAATATCGGCAACAACATCGAATTGATCAACAGCGTTCCTGAAGGTTTTGCCGTGTTCTCCGGCGATGACCCTACCGGCCTGCCTTTCATGCTGTGTGGCGGTCATGGCGTGGTAACCGTCGCAGCCAACGTTGCACCGAAACTCTTTGCCGATATGTGTCGAGCCGCCCTTGAGGGCGATATTGCGACCGCCCGTCGTCTAAACGAGCAACTTATCCCAATTTATAACACCATGTTCTGCGAGCCCAGCCCGGCCGCGCCCAAATGGGGCCTGAGCTTATTGGGCAAATGCGAACCCCATGTTCGTCTGCCTTTGGTAGCACTGACCGAAGCCGGTCAAGCCAAAGTCCGAGCCGCTCTGGAAAAATCAGGACAAATCTGATCCGGAAATAAGGCCGTCTGAATTCCAAACACCCTTTTCAGACGGCCTCCCTGTTAAGAACTCCATCCACAGGAAAACAAGATGACCTATATCAAACCCATCGTAGTAGCCCTCGCCCTGATTAGCATGACTGCCTGTTCCGGCAGCAAAAAAGAACAACCCAAACTCGACTATCAAAGTCAATCACACCGCTTGGTCAAACTGGAAGTACCACCTGATTTGAACAACCCAGACCAAGGCAACCTCTATCAATTACCGGCAGGCAGCGGTGCCGTCCGCGCCAGCGACTTCAACAAACGCCGCACTCAAGCTGTACAACAACCTGCCAATGCAGAAGTCTTGAAATCCGTTAAAGGCGTACGCCTTGAGCGTGACGGCAACCAACGCTGGTTGGTTGTCGATGGCAAATCACCTCGCGAAATTTGGCCTTTGCTGAAAGTGTTCTGGCAAGAAAACGGTTTCGACATCAAATCTGAAGAACCTGCCATCGGCCAAATGGAAACCGAGTGGGCAGAAAACCGAGCCAAAATCCCTCAAGACAGCCTGCGCCGTCTGTTGGACAAAGTCGGCTTGGGCGGTATCTACTCTACCAGCGAACGCGACAAGTTCATCATCCGCATCGAACAAGGTAAAAACGGTTCGACCGACATCTTCTTCGCCCACAAAGGCATGAAAGAAGTTTATGCCGACCGTAAAAAAGACACTACGATGTGGCAACCGGGTGAAAACGACCCTAACCTCGAAGCCGCATTCCTCGCCCGCTTTATGCAATATTTGGGCGTTGACGGTCAGCAAGCCGAACAAGCCCTGACCCAAAGCGTTGCTGCCCGCAGCAATGCTTCTGAATTGGCGCGTGTGGACAACGGCACTCTGTTGCTGGCAGGCGATTACGGCCGCAACTGGCGCCGTACCGCCCTTGCGCTTGACCGCATCGGCCTGACTGTTATCGGTCAAAATGCCGAACGCCGCGCTTTCTTGGTTCAACAAGCGCCAACTGAAGGCGAAGCAGTTGCCAATAAAAAACCGGGCCTGTTCAAACGCGTATTTGGCAAAGGCAAAGCAGAAGCGCCAAAAACGTATCCTGAAATCATCGTGTATGTTGAGCCTATCAACAATGGCGCACGCCTCCATCTGTTGAACAAAGACGGCAGCCCATACAAAGGCAGCGATGCCTCCACATTGCTGAGCCGCCTGCACACAGAATTGCGTTAATCCGTTATTCGACTTAAGGCCGTCTGAAATATTCAGACGGCCTTTTTAACGAATCCGGCATGGTTTCAAATTCCCAATCTGACGTTATAATCAGAACATTTTTCCCCCTTACCCAAGCTGCCATGACCCGACAAAAAGCCTATCTGCTCCTGACCGCCCTGTTTACCCTGATGTTTATCGTACTGATTCTGTTGGGTGCTTATCTTCTGAGCATTCACAGCAAACAATTTGCCGTTGCCGCCTTTCTGTTTGCCTTTGCCGCCGTTTTTGCCCAAATCGGCAGCCTTGCCCTTTACATCCGCCACAAAGCACGCGCACAAATGGCTCGTATGCAGCAAACCGAAAACCATTAAGGAAAAACCATGTTTGAAAAAATCGTCCTTGCCAGTGGCAACGCAGGCAAACTCAAAGAATTTTCCCGCCTCTTTGCCGACTTAAACATCGAAGTCCTGCCGCAATCGCAGTTCAATACGCCCGAATGTCCCGAGCCGTACCATACCTTTATTGAAAATTCCCTGGCTAAAGCACGTCATGCCGCCCAATACAGCGGCTTACCGGCACTTGCCGACGACTCCGGCATCTGCACCAACGCCTTAAACGGCGCACCCGGTATTTTCTCCGCACGTTATGCAGGCGAAAACCCCAAATCCGATGCCGCAAACAACGCCAAACTCTCTGCCGATCTTGCCGATAAAGACGACAAAAGCTGCTACTACGTCTGCGTCCTTGTCCTCGTCCGCCACGAAAACGACCCGCAACCCATCATCGCAGAAGGCATCTGGCGCGGACAATGGCAGACCGAGGCAGCCGGTACAAACGGCTTCGGCTACGATCCACATTTCTATCTGGCCAAACATGGTTGCACCGCTGCCGAGCTTGATCCTGAAATCAAAAATGCCGAAAGCCACCGCGCCCAAGCATTGCGTGAACTATTAAGAAAAATCGAATCCTTATAAATCAATAATAGGCCGTCTGAAAACCTGAAACGTTTTTTTAGATGTTCTAAATCCAACAAATAATGAAAGAAATCCATGTCCCCTAAGCAAATCCTGATTGTCGCCATCCGCTTGGTCGTTTTAATCGGCATCGTACAAACACTTGGCGGCATTGCTACCATATTCGCACAGTCAGAAAGCATGTATGACAGCAAACAAATTCCGCCCGTACTGATGTTCTACGGCTTGTATTTAATTGCATGGCTGCTGCTATGGTGTTTCCCTGCCACCATTGCCAACCGCCTGTTGCCCGAACATCTGCAAACCGTACAGGAAGCCCCAAAACACCCTGCACCATGGCTGACGACCGGTATTGTATTAATAGGCATATATACTGTTTTCCAAGCTATCCCCGACCTAATTTACCAGTTCTCTCTCTCTATCTTTTTGTACAGTCTATTGCTATCGACACACATACATCCGTTTGGGCGGACCTCGGCGCACAAAACCAAGCCGGCATACTTGCCAACATCGCGCAGCTTTTTATCGGCATTTTCCTGCTATTCGGTGCACCCAAACTCTCATCTTGGATGCAAAAAAGACTTTAACTACATAAAAACCAAAGGCCGTCTGAAACCTTCAGACGGCCTACCTTACATTCATTCCCATGCCCAAGCCCTCACCTGAAGAATTGGCAGCCTTTGCAAAACACGTTGCTGCCTTCATCCCAACCACACCTGACGAACTTCTGCAACTCATTGACAGTCAAGAAACTGCTATCGTCTTTTTAGGCAAACCAAGCTGTTCATACTGTCGCCGTTTTGTTGCAAAACTGTCTACCGTTTCCTTAAACAAGCAGTTTACCATCCGCTTTACAGACAGCAGCAACAAAGCGGCTTTAAAAACTTTTCGTGAACAACACGGCATCAAAACTGTTCCCGCATTACTCAACATCTCACAAGGCAAAATAAAATTTGTCTGCAATTCCAAATTATCAGAAGAAGAAATTGAAGCTTTTTTGAGCGCTTAGACTGCGCAAATTTCCTACTGATTACTTTCCCGGCCGACATTTCAGTTAAAATAAGGCCCTAAAAATTTCAGACGGCCTCAAGCCTCAACACATATCATGACCCAAATCACCTTCCAACGCCCCGGCCAGCTAACCGCCCTACCTCCTTTATCACTCTATATCCATATTCCTTGGTGCATCAAAAAATGCCCGTATTGCGACTTCAATTCCCACAGCCTGAAAAACGGCCTGCCGGAAGAAGCCTATATCGATGCCCTATTAACCGACCTGCAGCTTGAGTTGCCGAATATTTGGGGCAGACCGGTGGAAACCATATTCTTCGGCGGCGGTACGCCCAGCCTGTTTCAAGCGGAATCGATTGACCGTTTGTTAAGCGGCGTGCGCTCACTGTTGCGCTTGCAACCCGAAGCGGAAATTACTTTGGAAGCGAACCCCGGCACATTTGAAATTGAGAAGTTTCAAGGATTTAAAGACGCAGGCATTACGCGTCTGTCTATCGGCGTACAAAGTTTTAACGACGATATGCTTGCTCGATTGGGACGCGTTCACAACGGCAAAGAAGCCCTGACAGCCATTGATACTGCCTTGAAATTATTTGAAAAAGTCAATATCGATTTGATGTATGCCCTGCCAAACCAAACGGTTCAGACGGCCTTAAACGATGTGCAAACCGCTATTGCAACAGGCGTATCGCATATCAGCGCATATCATCTGACCATGGAGCCGAACACACCTTTTGGTCATACGCCGCCAAAAGATTTGCCGCAAGATGAAGCAGCATTGGATATTGAAGATGCCGTACACGGCGCGCTGGAAGGCGCAGGCTTTGTCCACTACGAAACATCGGCTTTTGCAAAAGCTAATATGCAGTGCCGCCACAATTTGAACTACTGGCAGTTCGGCGATTATTTGGGCATCGGCGCGGGCGCACACGGCAAAATTTCCTATCCCGACCGCATCGAGCGAACTGTCCGCCGCCGTCATCCCAACGACTATCTTGCCACCATGCAGAGCAATCCGCATGAAGCAGTTGAACGCAAAACCGTTGCCGCCGAAGACCTTCCATTCGAATTCATGATGAACGCCCTGCGCCTGACCGACGGCGTACCTGCCGCAATGTTGCAGGAACGTACCGGCGTACCCACTGCAAAAATCATGGCACAAATCGAAACCGCCAGACAAAAAGACCTGCTTGAATCAGACCCGACCGTGTTCCGCCCGACCGAACAAGGCTGTTTGTTCTTAAACGATTTGTTACAGTGTTTTTTATAAGTGCGATTTTACAACAGCTGACACATTTTTAGATTTGCTTAATTTTCCACAAGAAAATACAATCAGAATAATTGTTGGGAATGAACAATCCCGGCGATTATCCACTACTCCTAATCCTACATTAAGGACAAAACAATGAAAAAAGTTCTGGTAACACTGATTGCTCTTTCCCTGCCTGCATTTGCATTGGCTGATGAAACCAAAGGTTTTTATGTTCAGGCTGATGCTGGTCATGCTACTGTAAAACTGGGTGGCGCATCAATTAAAGGCTTTAGCCCTCGTATTTCTGCAGGCTACGATTTCGGCGATTTCCGTGTTGCTGCCGACTATACGCATTATAAATCTGCAAAGATTAATGTACCTTCGGTATATGCTGAGGCTAAATATCACAGTGCCGGTGTATCTGCTATTTATGATTTTGACCTGCAAGCTCCTGTAAAACCTTATGTAGGTGTTCGCCTGGGTCTTAACCACTCTACTCATAAATATCAAACAGCCGAACAAACAGCTGAACGTAAGGATACTAAAATTGGCGTAGGTGCAATGGCTGGTGTAAGTTATGATGTAACTCAAAATGTAGCACTGGATGCAGGCTATCGCTATAACCACTGGAGCAAGATCAATAACGTTAAGCTCCATTCCCACGAAGTATCTGCCGGTGTACGCGTAAAATTCTAATATTTAAATACTTGGCATGAAGTAACGATTGCTTCATGCATCAAGTAACAAAAGGCCGTCTGAAACCTGTTTCTCAGGATTTTAGACGGCCTTTAAGTTGTTTAAATATGTCTAACTTTTTGCTGCTTTTACTTTTGCTGCAAACCACAGCGCCGCAGCCGTACCTGCCATATCGGCAATGCCGTCCGCGATCGAACCCTGGCGCGTAGTAGTCAGAAATGCCTGAGCCAGCTCGCTTCCTATTGCAAACAATAAAGCGGCAAACAGAATGCCTTTATGGGGAATATTCCTATTGTCTTGAATAAATATTTTTGCGCACAGCCATGCCTGTCCGAAAAACAGTCCGAAATGGCCAACTTTATCAAAATGGGGAAATGGTGGAGCGCTATTGCCGCCCTCTTTGAAAAGTAAGGCATAAATGGCGGCGGCAAACCAAATACAGGCAGCGACAGTAAATTTGTTTAATGGTAAGGCTTTCATTTCTCGGCCTCTTCATCCAGCCATGTTTGGCAGATGTCTGCCAAGCGGACAAATTTCCCACCCCGAGCCTTCAAAATATCACGCCATTGTGCCACTTCTTCAGCATCCGGGGCATCTTCAATACTGCATTCGTAAAGGCAGAAGTCTAATGTTTCGCCAACAATGCCTGGGGCTTCGGTCTGCATAAGGCTGGTCAGTTCGTTCATATTTACTGTTTCTTTAATTGGTTTATCGCTAGTCAGATCGCGCTGCCTGTTTTCAGGCCGTCTGAACATGATGTGCAAGGCTGCCCGTTTGATTCGGATACGCTTACTTACTGTGTAAAAAACGTGTTGCTTCTTCCCATTCGCCATTCAACACGGCCGGCAATCCTTGCAGGGATTTGGCGATGGAGTCATCAATTTGCTGTCTGTGTTCCGCTGACGGTTTATTCAACACATAACCGACAACCAGATTACGGTCGCCAGGGTGATCAATGCCCAAGCGCAGGCGGTAGAAATTAGGCGTACCCAAACGAGCCTGAATGTCTTTGAGGCCGTTGTGTCCGCCGTTGCCGCCGCCAAGTTTGAATTTGATACGGCCGCATGGAATATCCAGCTCGTCATGGATCACCAAGATTTCCTCCGGCTTGATTTTGTAAAACTGAGCCAAAGCGGCAACGGCCTGACCGGAGCGGTTCATAAAGGTCATGGGTTTGAGCAGCCAAACATCACCATCAGGCGTAGTGGCGCGTGCTACTTCGCCGTAAAATTTCTTTTCGTCTTTAAAATTAACTTTCCATTTCCACGCCAGTTCATCCAACAGCCAAAAGCCAACATTGTGGCGCGTTTGTTCGTATTCTTGGCCTGGATTGCCCAAACCGACGATTAATTTAATTTTCAAGCTCATTACTGTTCTTTCAGTTTGACAGGCCGTCTGAAAAAGTTTCAGACGGCCTTTGATTTATTCTTGCCCAGCGCGTTTACGTCGCGCTTCTTTCGGATCAATCAACAATGGACGATAAACCTCAATCCGATCGCCATCGCGCAACACAGTCTCACTTTTCACGACCTTGCCGAAAATACCCAAAGGCGCTTGCTGTAAATCCAACTCTGGGAACTCCACCTCCAAACCGCTTTGCAGGGCAGCTTCGCGTACGGTTGTACCTTCGGCAACGGTCATACCCTTCAACACTTGCCTATCGGCTAGTCCGTAAACAATTTCAATCTCAAGCATAGCGGCGGTCGGCCTCTTTAATAAAAGCATCCACCAATGTACCGGCGAGATGGCCGAACACCGGGGAAATCATGGCAGAGAGTATGGCATTGGAGAAATCGTATTCTAATCTGAATTCGACTTTACACATATCATCGCCCAAGTCGATAAATTTCCAAGTGCCACGCAGGATTTTAAACGGCCCTTCGAGCAAATCCATGCGGATTTCCTGCCCCGGGATATTGTGATTGTGCGTCGCAAATGATTGCTTGACACGCATATAGTCCATAAACAGGCGCGCTTTTAGTTCGTTGCCTTTGCGTTCGATGACTTCGGTCTTGCTATACCACGGCAAAAATTTTGGATAGTCCTCAACTTTGTCCACCAGCTCAAACATTTCCTTAGCGCTATGCAGCACCAATACGTTTTTCTCGACTTTTTTCATGTTGGTTGTAGACCTTGTTTTTGAATATTCGGGGTTCAGACGGCATGATTTAGAAAAATATCTGCCCTACTTTGGGACAAAATTCCTAATTTAAACCGCTTCGCCATTTTGTTTCGCTTCCAGCCATTCCCAGCGTTCCAGCTTTTCCAAAAGCGACATCTCAATTTCTTCAGCCCTGCTTTGCAATGCACCTGCTTTTTCGTAATCTTTGAAAATTTCAGGATCGGAAAGCTGGGTATTGATTTCAGCCTGCTCGGTTTCCAAAGCGGCGATTTCATCAGGCAGGGCATCGAGTTCGCGCTGTTCTTTATAAGAAAGTTTGACCGTGCGGTTGGCTTTGGGTTTGATTTTTTCAGGCTCGGCAACCGCTTTAGGCGCAGAGGCCGTCTGAATTTTATCTTCCCGCGATTTTGCGTCGATATAGTCCTGATAGCCGCCGATGTATTCTTTCAGACGGCCTTGTCCTTCGAAAACAATGCTTTGAGTAATCACATTATCCAAGAACATACGGTCATGCGAGACAAGGAATACCGTGCCTTGGTAATCTCGCAACAGGTCTTCGAGCAGCTCTTGGGTATCGATGTCCAAGTCGTTGGTCGGTTCGTCCAAGACCAGGATATTGGCAGGGCGGGTAAAGAGTTTTGCCAACAGGAGTCGGTTGCGTTCGCCGCCGGAGAGTGATGAAACGGGACTTTGTGCGCGGGCTGGATGGAACAGGAAATCTTCCAAATAGCTCATCACATGCTTTTTCTTACCACCGACTTCAACGTAATCATTGCCCTGTCCGAGCGTGTAAAACACGGTGTCGTTTTCGTTCAACGCGCTGCGGAACTGGTCGAAATAAGCAACTTCCTGTTTACTGCCGATACGGATTCTGCCGTAGGTCGGCTGCAATTCGCCCAAAATCAGCTTAAGGAAGGTGGTTTTACCGATACCGTTTGGACCGATTAAGCCGATTTTGTCGCCGCGCTGCAAAATGGCGGAGAATTTGTCCATGATGACTTTGTCGCCATAGGCAAAAGAAGCGTGTTCCAATTCGGCGATGATTTTGCCGCTTTTTTCGCCGCTGTCGAGCTTAAAGTTGACCTGCCCTTGTACATTGCGGCGCTCGGCGCGCTGGCGGCGCAGCTCTTCCAAACGGCGCACGCGGCCTTCATTACGGGTACGGCGCGCTTCGATGCCTTTGCGTATCCATGCTTCTTCCTGAGCATGGAATTTATCAAACAAGCGGTTATGTTCCGCCTCGACTGCCAACTCTTGCGCTTTTTTCTCGCTGTATTTGGAGAACGATCCGGGATAGGAGCGCAGAGTGCCGCGGTCGAGTTCGACGATGCGCGTGGCGATATTGTCCAAAAAACGGCGGTCGTGGGTAATCACAACCAAGCTGCCTTCAAATGCTTTGAGCAGGTTTTCCAGCCAGATAATCGCGTCGATGTCCAAATGGTTGGTCGGTTCGTCCAGTAGCAATACGTCGGGCTTTTGCACCCAAGCCTGCGCCAGGGCGACGCGCTTTTTCTGCCCGCCGGAGAGGTTGCCGATTTTTTCGTTTTCCGGCAAACCGAGTTCGCCCAATGTCTGCTTGACTGCCGCATCCAGTTTCCAGCCGTCCTTCGCTTCGATTTCAAGCTGCAATTCGTTGAGCTCTTTCAACAAAGTCTCACTCGAACCATTTTCCAACTCATGGCTGACATGATGATAACGGCTCAATAAATCGCGAATTTCGCCCAATCCTTCGGCAACGGTATCAAATACGGTTGCATCCTTATCAAAAAAGGATTCTTGCGGCACATAAACGATTTTGAGGTTGTTTTGAACAATAATCTGTCCATCGTCAAGCTTTTGTACACCGGCGAGGATTTTTAAAAACGAAGACTTACCCGCACCGTTGCGGCCGATTAAACCGATTTTCTCGCCGCTGTCGAGTTGAAAAGAAGTTTTGTCGAGCAAGGCGACATGACCGACAGCAAAAGAAGCATTTTCTACGGATAAGATATTCATGGGGAAACTTCAAAAAAGAAAAGGGGAACATTTTAACCAATTATCGGCAGATATTTGCCGACAATCATATGAAATTGAAAGTATCAGGCCGTCTGAAAGCAGTTTTCAGACGACCTTCATTATTATTCTTGAACCTTCAAGCCAAAATGCAGATAGGCTCGTTCGGTTGCTACGCGTCCGCGCGGTGTACGTTGCAAAAAGCCCTGCTGAATCAGATATGGTTCAATCACATCTTCGATGGTATCGGTCGATTCGCCAATCGCAGCGGCCACGTTTTCCAACCCGACAGGACCGCCGCTGAACTTGTGCAAAATCGCCTCAAGGAATTTCCTGTCCATCACATCCAAACCTTGCCCGTCCACATCCAGCATACTCAAAGCCGCATCGGCAATTTCCGCATCAATGATGCCGTTGTTTTTCACATCGGCATAATCGCGTACACGTCGCAAAAGGCGGTTGGCAATACGCGGAGTGCCGCGGCTGCGCTTGGCCACTTCCATAGCGCCCTCGTCGCCCATATCCAACTGCAATAGTTGAGCAGAACGGGCAACAATAGTCGCCAAATCTTTATTCTGATAAAACTCCAATCGGGACACGATACCGAAACGGTCGCGCAACGGATTGGTCAACATACCGGCACGGGTCGTTGCGCCCACCAATGTAAACGGCGGCAAATCGATTTTGACCGAACGCGCGGCCGGACCTTCGCCTATCATGATGTCCAACTGATAATCTTCAAGCGCAGGATAAAGGATTTCTTCAACCACTGGGCTTAAACGGTGGATTTCATCGATAAACAGCACATCATGCGGCTCGAGATTAGTCAACAAGGCTGCAAGGTCGCCAGCACGTTCCAAAACCGGGCCGCTGGTTTGGCGCAAATTAACTCCTAACTCTTTGGCAATAATGTGCGCCAAAGTAGTTTTGCCCAAACCCGGAGGACCAAACAACAAAGTGTGGTCAAGCGCTTCACCACGTTTTTTTGCCGCCTGAATAAAAATAGCTAACTGCTCTTTTGCTTTATCCTGTCCGATATAGTCGTCTAGAGTTTTCGGACGTAAAGCGCGTTCAAGCAATTCTTCCTGAGCGGAAATATTTTGAGCAGTGATAATGCGCTGAGGTTGTGCAGAAGTAAGATTATCGGTTTGTAACATAATGTTTCTAAATTCTAAGACCGTTCCCGACCCGTTGTTTCAGACGGCCCGAACAATCAGATAAAGCGGTTAAATTATGATTTTGGCCATTATACCTGATAAGGCCGAGCCGCTTTTCCCTCAAATCTAAATCACACAAAAATTTTCGTTTTCAGACGGCCAAAGCAACGTATAATAAACGGTTAATTCAAATACCTATCGCATTCAGGAGAACACATGAGCCTCAAGCAAAAAGTTATCGCCATCGACGGCCCCAGCGCATCCGGTAAAGGAACGGTTGCCTCACGCGTAGCCGAAGCCTTGGGTTTTCTTTACCTCGACTCCGGTGCGCTTTACCGCCTGACTGCGCTTTACGCACAAAAACAAAATGTTGCCTGGACAGATGAAGACGCCGTCAGCACACTGGCAGAAACTTTGCCCGCACAATTTGAAGGCAGCGCCGTATTATTAAACGGCGAAGATGTATCCGAGCAAATCCGTACCGAAGCGATCGGTATGGGCGCATCTGCCGTCGCGCAGTTGCCTAAAGTGCGTACCGCCCTTTTGCAACGCCAACGCGACTTCCTAACCGAAAAAGGCTTGGTCGCCGACGGCCGCGATATCGGCTCGGTTATTTTCCCTGATGCTGCATTAAAAATTTTCCTGACCGCAAGTGCCAATGTCCGCGCCCAACGTCGCGCCCAACAACTCGGTATCCCATGCGAAGGCGTTGCATTCGAGCGTATTTTGTCGGACATTGAAGCGCGCGACGAAGCAGACCGCCGCCGCCCTGTTGCTCCGTTGAAACAGCTGCCCGACGCCCTGCTTTTAGATACCGATAACCTTTCTATCGAAGAAGCTGTAAAAAAAGTGCTTGATTGGTATCATAAAGTTTAAAATTTGGAGTATAATCGCGAAGTTTTCATTTCAGACGGCCTGTTAGCCCTATAACAAGGCCGTCTGAAAACATTTCCCAACCTGCCGCGCCAAGGACGGCAGGTCATTTCAAACCTAACCCGCACCCCTTGGCGGTGTACCGAAAAGAGTATATATGACTATGGAAAATTTTGCCCAGCTGCTGGAAGAAAGCTTTACCCTGCAAGAGATGAACCCAGGTGAAGTGATTACTGCCGAAGTAGTCGGCATCGATCAAAACTTCGTTACCGTTAACGCAGGTCTGAAATCAGAATCTCTGATTGATGTTGCTGAATTCAAAAACGCTCAGGGCGAGATTGAAGTTAAAGTTGGCGATTTCGTTACCGTTACCATCGAATCTGTTGAAAACGGCTTCGGCGAAACCAAACTGTCCCGCGAAAAAGCCAAACGCGCTGCCGACTGGATCGCTTTGGAAGAAGCTATGGAAAACGGCGACATCCTGTCCGGCGTTATCAATGGCAAAGTCAAAGGTGGTCTGACTGTTATGATCAACAGCATCCGCGCATTCCTGCCGGGTTCTTTGGTTGACGTACGTCCTGTAAAAGACACTTCTCACTTCGAAGGCAAAGAAATTGAATTCAAAGTGATCAAACTGGACAAAAAACGCAACAACGTTGTTGTGTCCCGCCGCGCTGTTCTGGAAGCTACTTTGGGCGAAGAGCGTAAAGCCTTGCTGGAAAACCTGCAAGAAGGTTCAGTTATCAAAGGTATCGTTAAAAACATCACCGATTACGGTGCATTCGTTGACTTGGGCGGCATCGACGGTCTGTTGCACATCACCGACTTGGCATGGCGCCGTGTGAAACACCCAAGCGAAGTTTTGGAAGTTGGTCAAGAAGTAGAAGCTAAAGTCCTGAAATTCGACCAAGACAAACAACGCGTTTCTTTGGGTATGAAACAACTGGGCGAAGATCCTTGGAGCGGCCTGACCCGTCGTTACCCACAAGGTACCCGCCTGTTCGGTAAAGTATCCAACCTGACTGACTACGGTGCATTCGTTGAAATCGAACAAGGCATCGAAGGTTTGGTACACGTTTCCGAAATGGATTGGACCAACAAAAACGTACACCCAAGCAAAGTTGTTCAATTGGGTGACGAAGTTGAAGTAATGATCCTGGAAATCGACGAAGACCGCCGCCGTATCTCTTTGGGTATGAAACAATGCCAAGCTAACCCTTGGGAAGAGTTTGCCGCCAACCACAACAAAGGCGACAAAATCTCCGGCGCAGTTAAATCTATCACTGACTTCGGCGTATTCGTAGGTCTGCCTGGCGGCATCGACGGCCTGGTTCACTTGTCTGACCTGTCTTGGACTGAAGCCGGCGAAGAAGCTGTACGCAAATACAAAAAAGGCGAAGAAGTTGAAGCCGTTGTATTGGCCATCGACGTTGAAAAAGAACGCATCTCTTTGGGTATCAAACAACTGGAAGGTGATCCGTTCGGCAACTTTATCAGCGTAAACGACAAAGGTTCTTTGGTTAAAGGTTCTGTGAAATCTGTTGACGCCAAAGGTGCCGTAGTTGCTCTGTCTGAAGAAGTTGAAGGCTACCTGCCTGCTTCTGAATTCGCTGCTGACCGAGTTGAAGACCTGACTACCAAACTGAAAGAAGGCGACGAAGTTGAAGCCGTTATCGTTACCGTTGACCGCAAAAACCGCAGCATCCGTCTGTCTGTTAAAGCGAAAGACGCTAAAGAAAACCGCGAAGCGCTGAATTCAGTTAACGCCGCTGCAACTGCCAATGCCGGTACTACCAGCCTGGGCGACTTGCTGAAAGCCAAACTGTCCGGCGACCAAGAATAAGGTTGCAGACATGACGAAGTCTGAATTGATGGTTCGCCTTGCAGAAGTGTTTGCCGAAAAAAATGGCAACCAACTGCTGGCTAAAGATGTCGAATACAGTGTAAAAGTCTTGGTTGATACCATGACCCGCTCACTGGCTCGTGGACAACGTATCGAAATCCGCGGCTTCGGCAGCTTCGACTTGAACCACCGCCCTGCCCGTATCGGGCGCAACCCGAAAACCGGTGAACGCGTGGAAGTGCCAGAAAAGCATGTTCCTCACTTCAAACCGGGTAAAGAGTTGCGTGAGCGTGTAGACTTGGCATTGCAAGAAAGTGCTCATTAATACTTAGTAGCAAAACGCCGCAGAAATGCGGCGTTTTTTTGTTTTCACCAAAAATACTAAAGCCGGCTCTTTTCACGCATACCTCAATCACACACTATTTCAACTATATTTACTACAATGCTTTTGCAAAAAACGCAGGCCGTCTGAAATCATTTATAATAGACCGACTATTCTGTAATGAAAACATCATTCCAACTACTGTCCAAACTATTGCGGATGATGTTTCAACTATCGCCAGTAAAGCATAATAAAGGTTACACATGAGCAATAGAGACCAACTATTCACACCACCTCCATTTGAAAACCACAGCCCATTGACTTGGTATCAAGCTGCAGCCGAACAGCCCAACTTTATCCGCGACGAAGCCCAAGCGCGAGCCATTGAATATTTGGATCGTTTATGGACCGAGCTGATGATGTTCAAACGCAAACGCAACCGTTTTCTCGGCCGTAGCTTGCGTTCCCCTCAAGTACCTAAAGGACTCTATTTTTATGGCGGCGTAGGACGCGGTAAAAGCTTTTTGATGGATGCTTTTTTCGGTTGCCTCCCTTATCGCCGTAAGCGTCGCGTGCATTTCCATGCTTTCATGGCCGAAATCCATCAACGCCTTAAAGTCTTGAAAAGCGAAGCCAATCCTTTAAAAGCCGTTGCAACAGAAATTGCCAAAGAAACACGCGTATTATGCTTTGACGAGTTTCACGTCAGTGATATTGCCGATGCCATGATTTTGGGCCGTTTACTGGAAAACCTGTTGAGTGAAGGTGTAGTCTTGGTAGCCACTTCCAACTACGCCCCATCCGAACTCTATCCTCAAGGCCAAAACCGCAGCAGCTTTCTCCCAACCATCGCCCTTATCGAGTCCAACCTGACCGTTTTAAATGTGGATGGCGGCGAAGATTACCGCTTGCGTACGCTGCGTCCTGCCGAAATTTTCTTTGTCCCCAATAATGAAGAAAACGAGCAAAAACTCGCTGCTTTATTTAAAGAAATGAGCGGAATCTCTGAATTAAACCCAGGCATCAGCATTATCCATGGACGGGAAATCCCCCATAAAGCCCAGTCAGAACGCGCCATCTGGTTTGATTTCCGTGCATTATGTTTTGGCCCGCGCTCACAAGCTGACTATTTGTATTTAGCCGAACATTACGAGATGGTTTTCCTTTCAGGATTAGAACGTCTAACCCCGCAAGAAAAAGCAGAAGCACGCCGTCTGACATGGTTAATTGACGTTTTATATGATTTCCGTGTGAAGCTGTGCGCCACTAGCGCAGTTGGCGTAAACGATATTTACGTTGAAGGCGATTTTGCCGAAGAATTTACCCGTACAGCCAGCCGTATGATCGAAATGCAATCTGAAGTCTATTTGGAACAACCACACCTGACTTTAAGCAAATAATGCCTTTCCCAAAAAGGGGCGAAATTTGGTAGAATACACTTCCCTCGCCTCTTGGCTACGGCAACTTACCTATTAATAAAAACAAGGACATAACATGGCCATCGAACGTACGATTTCCATCATCAAACCCGATGCAGTAGAAAAAAACGTCATCGGCAAGATTTACAGCCGCTTTGAAGAAAACGGCTTGCGCATTATTGCGGCGAAAATGAAACATCTCTCTGAGCGTGAAGCAAAAGAGTTTTATGCCGTACACAAAGACCGACCTTTTTATGAAGACTTGGTTAAATTCATGACACGTAATCCCGTTATGATCCAGGTATTGGAAGGTGAAAACGCCGTTGCCAAAAATCGCGAATTGATGGGCGCAACCAATCCAGCCGATGCAGCTCCTGGCACAATCCGTGCCGACTTTGCAGAATCTGTCAGTGTTAATGCCGTACATGGTTCTGACAGCGTTGAAAATGCTGCGATTGAAATTGCTTACTTCTTCAGCCAAAGCGAAATCTGCCCACGCTAAGAGTAAAAGCCTGTAGCCGCTTTACGGCCGTCCGATTCATATCGGACGGCAAAACTGCTTTGTATGTCCTACAAATTAAAGGCCGTCTGAAAACCCAAAGGCTTTTAAAGCAAAGCTGCTCAATAAGCCTCTTTGCTTTAAAAGCTTTACTGAGAAACATAAAAATACATGAAAACCAATCTACTGAATTATGATTTAAACGGACTGACGCAACACTTTGCCGAAATGGGCGAAAAGCCTTTTCGTGCCAAGCAAGTAATGCGTTGGATGCATCAAGCCGGTGCACAAAACTTTGAAGAAATGACTGACTTGGCCAAATCATTGCGCGCCAAGTTGAATGAACAAGCCACAATCGAAGTGCCTAAATTAATGATGGCACAAGAATCTACTGATGGTACACGCAAATGGTTGCTGGATGTCGGTACGGGCAACGGTGTAGAAACCGTTTTCATTCCCGAGGCCGAACGCGGAACTTTGTGTATCTCTTCCCAAGTCGGTTGCGCATTGGAATGCACCTTCTGCTCTACCGGACGACAAGGTTTCAACCGCAACCTGACTGCCGCTGAAATTATCGGTCAGCTTTGGTGGGCAAATAAAGCCATGGGCGTTACCCCTAAAAACGAACGCGTTATCTCCAACGTGGTGATGATGGGCATGGGTGAACCCATGGCAAACTTTGATAATGTTGTTACCGCTTTGAGCATTATGCTGGATGATCACGGCTACGGCTTGAGCCGCCGCCGCGTGACTGTTTCCACTTCGGGCATGGTTCCACAAATGGACAGACTGCGTGATGCAATGCCTGTTGCTTTGGCTGTATCTTTACACGCATCCAACGATGAAGTGCGCGATCAGATTGTTCCTCTCAACAAAAAATACCCGCTCAAAGAATTGATGGCGGCCTGTCAACGTTATCTGGTCAAAGCCCCCCGTGACTTTATTACCTTTGAATACGTTATGCTCGACGGTATCAATGATAAAGCACAACATGCGCGCGAATTGATTGAATTGGTTAAAGACGTACCATGCAAATTCAATCTGATTCCGTTCAATCCTTTCCCAAATTCCGGCTACGAACGTTCTACCAATGAAAATATCCGTGTCTTCCGCGATATTCTGCAACAAGCCGGCTTTGTCGTTACTGTCCGCAAAACCCGCGGCGACGATATCGATGCCGCTTGCGGACAATTGGCCGGACAAGTACAAGATAAAACACGCCGCCAACAAAAATGGCAACAGATTTTGGTCGAACAATAAGGTTAATTATGAAAATCAAGTTCGGATTCGCTTTACTTACCGCACTGACTCTTTCTGCCTGCGCTTCCTCTTCCGGCCCAAGCCCTAAAGAACGTGCCATTCAAGTTTCTAATATCAAAACCCAACTGGCTGTGGAATATATGCGCGGCCAAAACTACCGCCAAGCTACTGAAAGTATCGAAGAGGCGCTTAAGTCCAATTCCAAAAATGACCTTGCTTGGTTGGTACGCGCTGAGATTTATCAGTATTTGAAGGTTAAAGACAAAGCCCAGGAAAGCTTTCTTAAAGCATTGTCTTTAAAACCTGATAGTGCAGAAGTTAACAACAACTACGGTTGGTTTTTGTGCAATCAAATGAATGCACCAGCCGAATCTTTGGCTTATTTTGATAAGGCACTGGCCGACCCGACCTACCCGAGCCCCTTTATTGCCAATATGAATAAAGGCATTTGCAGCGCAAGGTTAGGCCAATACTCTTTAGCCCAAGCCTATTTGGAAAGGTCTTTAGCAGCGAATCCGCAATTCTTCCCTGCTTTCAAAGAACTTGCCCGAACCAAAATGATGGCAGGCAATCTGAACGATGCCGACTATTATTTCCGCCAATACCAAAGCAAAGTTGATGTCCTGCAGGCTGACGATTTACTCTTAGGCTGGCGTTTGGCTACCGCCTTGGGCAATAAACACGCCGCATACGAATATGAAGCCCAACTTAGGGCAAACTTCCCCTATTCAGACGAACTACAAACTGTCACAACGGGCCACTAAATGGAAAATAACGATAAAATCAACTACGACACACAAGCCGCCAAAACATTGGGGGATGAATTACGCAAACACAGAACTGATGCCAAAATCGATATTCAAGATGTTGCTTCACGTTTGAAACTGTCTGCCGAACAAATTGATGCTTTGGAAAAAGGGGAATATTCAGGTTTTCCCGGTTTAGTCTTTGTTTCAGGCTATCTGCGTTCATATGCACGATTTCTGAAAATTGACGAACAAACCATCGCCAAACATTTGCTCTCCATTACTCCGCAACTTGAAGACCATGTATACGCGGTAACACGCAGCACTAACACCGGCTTAAGCTACAAAGACACTGAGAAACAAGGCTTCCCAAAATGGATATTGGGAATAGCCGCATTGGCTTTGGCTGTAGGCGGCGTTTACTTTTGGCAAAGCAAATCCAGTTTTGAAAATGAGCAGGCAAATATTCAGAACAGCAAAGATGTTGCTGATACGATGAAAACGCCTGCCTTAAAAACGGATAATGTTGCCGTTAGCGAAATGACAGAAGACGGCAAAAAAGAAATCACCAATAAGTCTGAAGCGGCTAATGATCAAGCTGCCTCAGCAGCTTCCGCCGTCGTACAAGATGAGAAGCCTGCCGTCAAAGTTGAGAAAGACGAACTTTGGATTAAAGTCCAATACCGAAGCAATCTGATTATTACAGACAAAGATGGAAAAGTAGTATTCAGCCGTATCGTTCCGGCCGGAAGCGAACAACATCTGAGAGGCGGCGCGCCTTACAATGTTTGGATCGGTATTGCAGCCGGCTCTGAAGCCAATTACGGCGGCACACCTATCGAACCTTTGAAATACCGTGTTGCCGGTGAAAAATCCGCCTCTTTTGTTGCAGGAAAAAACTAAAATGACCATACCTAAACGCCGTCTGACACATCAAGTACAAATCGATCATCTCATCGTCGGTTCGGATGCGCCCGTTGTTGTGCAATCTATGACCAATACCGACACCGCAGATGCAGAAGCAACCGCCCGACAGGTCAAAGAGTTGAGCGATGCCGGCTCGGAAATGGTACGCATCACGGTCAATACTCCAGAAGCAGCTTCCAAAGTCGCCGAAATCCGCAGCCGCTTAGACGATATGGGTTATACCACGCCTTTGATTGGTGATTTCCATTTCAATGGCGAACGCTTATTGGCTGAATTTCCCGAGTGCGGCAAAGCCCTGTCTAAATACCGCATCAACCCAGGCAATGTCGGCAAAGGCGCAAAAGGCGATGAGAAATTTGCCTTTATGATTCGTACAGCGGCAAAAAACAATAAAGCCGTACGCATCGGAGTGAACTGGGGTTCGCTTGATCAAAGCCTTGCCAAGCGCATGATGGATGCCAACCTAGCTTCTGCTACACCGAAGCCGCCTGAAGAAATCATGAAAGAGGCTTTGATTGTTTCGGCGCTGGAATCGGCAGAAAAAGCCGTGGCTTTGGGCTTACCTGAAGACAAAATCATTTTGTCGTGCAAAGTCAGCGCCGTACAAGACTTGATTCAGGTTTACCGGGAATTAGGCAGCCGTTGCCGTTACCCGCTCCATCTCGGTCTGACTGAGGCTGGCATGGGCAGCAAGGGCATTGTGGCTTCCACCGCAGCTCTGGCCGTATTATTGCAAGAAGGCATCGGCGACACCATTCGAATCTCCCTAACCCCCGAGCCCGGCAGTTCGCGCACTCAGGAAGTCATTGTCGGTCAGGAAATCCTGCAAACCATGGGCTTGCGTTCCTTCACACCAATGGTTACAGCCTGCCCAGGCTGCGGCCGTACCACCAGCACCGTATTCCAAGAATTGGCGCAAGACGTACAAAACTATTTACGCCAAAAAATGACTATTTGGCGCACTGAGTATCCAGGCGTTGAATCATTGAACGTTGCCGTAATGGGTTGCGTAGTCAATGGCCCGGGCGAAAGCAAGCTTGCCGATATCGGTATCAGCCTGCCCGGTACAGGCGAAACTCCGATTGCACCGGTTTATGTAGACGGTGAACGCAAAGTGACCCTCAAAGGTGACAATATCGCTGCCGAGTTTTTACAAATCGTTGAAGATTATGTCAAAACCAACTATTGCGAAGGTGGCGCAAAACGTAAGCAAAACCGTGTCATTCCAATTCAGTCTGCCTAAAACATTATCAAGATAAAGAGGCCGTCTGAAAATATGTTGGGAAAACTGGATACTTGGCTGACTGAGCATCCCAAACGCAAGGATTTGCATGGTTGGCGACGCTTTATCGTTGAATTTTGGTTCTTCGGTTTGAAAGAAGCACGAGCCTGCTTATTTGCAGGCTTGTTTTTCATTGCCATGTTCCTCATCCCAAAAACAGGCTGGTTAGGGATTTCGCGCTATGACCTGCTGCTGATTTTTGCCATCTCCGTACAAGCAGCCATGCTGTATTTCAAGCTGGAAACTTGGGATGAAGTGAAATCGATTACGCTGTTTCACTTGGTGGGCTTTGCTTTAGAATGGTTCAAAACCTCAGGTGATATCCAGTCTTGGAGCTATCCGGATGAGGCATACACCAAAATTGGCGGCGTACCGCTGTTTGCAGGCTTTATGTATGCCGCAGTCGGCAGCTATATCATTCAAGCATGGCGGCTGTTTGACCTCAAAATCAAAAGCCATCCGCCGTATTGGTTGGGCACTTTGTGCGCACTGGCGATTTATATCAATTTCTTCACCCATCACTATATCGGCGACTATCGCTGGTATCTCGCTGCTTTTGCTCTCGGCCTATACGCCCGGACAACGGTCTTATACACGCCCTATGACACCACTCGCAAAATGCCGCTCCTGCTCGCTTTCGTCCTGATCGGATTTTTCATTTGGCTGGCGGAAAATTTGGGAACCCTATTCGGCGTTTGGCGCTATCCCAACCAAATCGGCGCGTGGGCATCGGTACACATCAGCAAATGGAGTTCATGGGCATTACTGGTGATGATGACTTTTACCATCGTCGCGAATTTAAAACACATCAAACATACCATCAGCGTATCAAAAGATTAGTTATTTAACATTTGAAAAGGCCGTCTGAAACTTTCAGACGGCCTTTAATTTTCAACAATCAATTAAACAAACTTAAGGCTTTAACAAACACCATAATGACGCCATAGCCCAAAGGAATGCAGACCAAAGCCCAGCGCCACCATACGCCGATACCGCCGGCTGATACCTTCTTGCTGATCAGATAGGCATCGGATACAGCGGTTTCATCATCGGGGTTGCCACTATGTGCCGCGACTTTAATGTCTTTTTCGTGATGCTTTTCGTGAACCGAACGGACACTCAAATTACACAACAAACCGACAATCAACAAACCTGCCATAATGTACATGGTAATGCTATAAGCCTCAGCAGCCGGAACGCCACTTTCAATTTGACTTTGGCGGATATAGTTGACCAACACCGGGCCAATAACAGCCGCAGTTGACCATGCCAGCAAAATCCTGCCGTGGATT
This sequence comes from Neisseria sp. P0008.S004, assembly GCF_051962755.1. NCBI lineage: Bacteria > Pseudomonadati > Pseudomonadota > Betaproteobacteria > Neisseriales > Neisseriaceae > Neisseria > Neisseria sp. P0008.S004. The sequence continues at coordinate 41,469 of NZ_JBQCUZ010000005.1, read as the reverse complement.
GCACCGACTTGATAAGTGCCGAACAAATCCTTCAGATACGCCGGAATCGCTGCAAAACCGCCGCCATACATGGAAATGATGACGCAGAATCCAATAACAAACAAAGCCTTGTTCCCGCTCTCGCCAATCGACGGAATGGCAAAATACAACAGCGAGCCGAGCACAAAGAAAATAGTATAAGTATTTTTACGGCCAATTTTGTCGGACACGCTGGACCACAAAAAGCGCCCCCCCATATTAAACAGACTCAACAGGCTCACAAAACCTGCCGCCGCACCCGCACCAATGGCAGCCTGTTTACCGACAGAAGTTTCAGAAAACAGCTCCTGAATCATGACAGAAGCCTGACCCAAAACGCCGATACCCGCCGTCACGTTCAGACACAACACCCAAAACAAGAGCCAGAATTGCGGCGTTTTCATGGCTTGTGAGACATTGACATGATTACTGCTGACCAATTTGCTTTTGATTTTCGGCGCAACATAACCTTTAGGTTTCCAGCCATCGGCAGGTACACGGATCGTAAATGCACCGAACATCATCAACACCAAATAAAACAACCCTAAAACCACAAAAGTCTGCGCGACGCCAACCGAAGTTTCACTGGAGAAAAAACTCATCAGCGATACCGACAAAGGCGAAGCCAACATCGCGCCGCCGCCAAAACCCATAATCGCCAAACCTGTAGCCATGCCTGGTTTATCGGGAAACCATTTCATCAAAGTCGATACAGGCCCGATATAGCCCAAGCCCAAACCAACCCCGCCAATCACACCGTTGCCCAAATAAAGCAAAAACAGATTGTGCGTATGGACGCCGATCGCCGACACAAAAAAGCCCAAGCTAAAGCAGCAGGCGGCAACAAACATTGCTTTACGCGGCCCAACGCGTTCCATCCATGTACCGAACATGGCCGCAGACGCGCCCAACATCGCCAAGGCAATACTGAAAATCCAACCCACCGTGGTCAGCTTCCAATCTCCTGCAGCCGACTCAGTGATACCGATAAGCTTGGTCAGCGGCGCATTGAACACGGAATAAGCGTATATCTGCCCGATGGCAAGATGCACGGCCAAAGCAGCGGGCGGTACCAGCCAACGATTAAAGCCGGGTTTGGCAATGATCGCCTCACGGTCTAAAAATTTCATAAAATCCTCTTGTCTATATGTGTCAAACGCTGATTCCATATCATGCGGAATCGAAAAATTGTTGACAATATTTTAGCATAATCTCTCGTTTATCCTTTTTTCTGCTCCATGATAATTTTGCGCATCAAACAGAAAAAACATTCATCTAAACCATTTCATCACGCCCATATCGACAAAAAGGCCGTCTGAAAATTCTTCAGACGGCCTTTTCATTCATATCGTTTTATGCGGCAAAGCGTTTGGCAACTTCATCCCAGTTAACGATTTCCCAGAAACCTTTCAGGTAGTTAGGACGGCTGTTGCGGTAGTCGATATAGTAGGCGTGTTCCCATACGTCGCAAGTCAACAGCGGAGTGTTTTCAGTAGTCAGCGGAGTACCTGCATTGGAAGTAGAAACCAGATCCAATTCACCGGCAGGCGTTTTCACCAACCATGCCCAACCAGAGCCGAAAGTACCGGCCGCGCAAGCATCGAACGCTTCTTGGAATTTCTCGAAGCTGCCCCATTTGGCATCGATGGCCGCAGCCAATTCGCCGGCAGGTTTGCCTTGGCCTTTAGGGGTAAAGCCCAGCCAGTAGAAAGTATGGTTCCACGTTTGGGCAGCGTTGTTGAACATACCGCCGGAAGATTTTTTCAGGATTTCTTCCAAAGGCATTTCTTCAAACTCAGTGCCTTTGATTTGATTGTTCAAATTGGTGATGTAAGTTTGATGGTGTTTGCCGTAGTGAAATTCCAAAGTTTCTTTGGTCAGATGAGGGGACAACGCATCCAGTTCATAAGGCAATTGTGGCAGCTTGTGTTCCATTTTTATGCTCCTAATTATTGATATTTATATTTTGGTAGTGTGTGTTGTCAAATCGACAACATTGCTATTTTACCTGCTTTAGCCTAAACAAACCAATTGAACTTACACTGCGCTATAATAGTGGATTGCAATTTTCCAGCCAGAGATGCCCGTCATGAGCAATTATTCCGATATGCCGTCTGAAGACCGTGAAATCAGCGCATTGTCACTGCCGCCACATTCCACAGAAGCGGAGCAATCCGTCTTAGGCGGTCTGATGCTGGAAAATTCTGCTTGGGACCGTATTGCCGATGTCGTTTCCGGCGAAGATTTCTACCGCCACGAACACCGCCTGATTTTTCGTGCGATTGCCAACCTGATTAATGAAAGCCGTCCTGCAGACGTCATTACCGTTCAAGAAAGTTTGGAGCGCAATGAAGAATTGGAAGCGGCAGGCGGATTCAATTATCTGATTACGCTGGCGCAAAACACGCCGTCTGCTGCCAATATCCGCCGCTACGCCGAAATCGTGCGCGAGCGTTCCATCATGCGCCAGCTTGCCGAAGTCGGCACGGAAATTGCACGCAGCGCATACAATCCGCAAGGGCGCGATGCAGGCCAGCTTTTGGACGAGGCAGAAAACAAAGTATTCCAAATCGCCGAAAGTACCGCCAAATCCAAACAAGGCTTCCTTGAGATGCCCGACCTTTTGAAAGAAGTGGTCGAGCGCATCGATATGCTTTATTCGCGCGACAATCCTGATGAAGTAACCGGCATATCGACAGGTTTTATCGACCTCGACAAAAAAACATCAGGCCTCCAACCGGGCGATTTGATTATCGTCGCAGGCCGTCCTTCCATGGGTAAAACTGCCTTTTCGATCAACATTGCGGAACACGTTGCCGTAGAGGGCAAGCTGCCTGTCGCCGTATTTTCGATGGAGATGGGCGGTGCGCAGCTGGTTATGCGTATGCTGAGTTCAGTCGGACGTTTAGACCAAAGCGTTTTAAAAACCGGCAGATTGCAAGACGAACACTGGGGCCGTCTGAACGAAGCAGTTGTTAAACTCTCCGATGCACCCATGTATATCGATGAAACTCCAGGCTTGACCGCGCTCGAACTGCGCGCCCGCGCCCGCCGTCTTGCTCGCCAGTTCAACGGTAAATTGGGCTTGATCGTCATCGACTACTTGCAATTAATGTCAGGCTCCGGCCGTTCTGACAACCGTGCTTCCGAACTTGGCGAAATTTCGCGCTCCCTCAAAGCATTGGCGAAAGAGTTGCAAGTTCCCGTCATTGCCCTGTCGCAGTTGAGCCGTACCGTTGAACAGCGTACCGACAAACGCCCGATGATGTCCGACTTGCGTGAGTCCGGCGCAATCGAACAAGATGCCGACTTGATTATGTTCATGTATCGTGATGAATACTACAACTCAGAATCACCCGCAAAAGGCTTGGCGGAATGTATTATCGGCAAACACCGTAACGGTCCAGTCGGGAAAGTATTCCTCACTTGGATGGGTCAATTTACCAAATTTGATAATGCTGCCTATGTTCCAGAATCTATGTTGATGGAAGATTGAGACAGATTGTCTGAAAAACTAACCGAATTTCATATTTTATTAGTCACGCATTCCAAAATCGTTTAGAATAAATCCAATAAAAGCAAAAGCATTGCCACAGGCAAATGCAAAAGAGAAAACGTCAGTTACCCAACACATTACTACCAAAAAATCACTCATGTATCAGACACAAAAAGGCTTCACCCTAATTGAGTTGCTGATCGTCATTACTATTGCAGCAGTAATGGCCGTCATCGCACTTCCCAATATGAATCAATGGATTGCCTCCAGACGTGCGGCATCGCAAGCAGAGCAAATTGCTAATCTGCTGCGTTTCGCGCGAAATGAGGCCGTCCGTCTCAATCTTCCCGTTTACATCTGCCCGGTCAAAATCAAATCCGATGGCTCGCCCAATAATGGTTGCGATTCCAAATATGCCGGTAATGGTATGTTGGCCTACGCCGATAAAAACGGAGATTCCAACTATAAAAACGATACAGTCGATTTATCCATCCGCTCCATTATTCTTAATGGAGATACCGAAAAAGTAGAATACAGCTTCAACTATATCCCTATCGGCAATGACCGTTCTGCCCTCTCTGCTTCAGCTCCAAAAGAAGTCTGGTGGAGATTTCTTCCCAATGGTACATTTGGCCATTCAACTGATGGCAAGGATTATCAATTTTCAGACGGCCACATCAAAATCAGCCTGTCAGATAAATCTGCCACCGATGCTGAAACCAAGAAAGCCCGTGCTACCGTACTTTTAATCAATGGCAATGGGCATGTCGAAATCTGTGCTAAAAACGATGAGCGCAAAATGTGTGAATACACTTCCAAAGAATAACAACGGTATCTTATGAACATTACTAATCCTACTCATCTCAGATCATTTAAAGGCCGTCTGAAAACGAGCTCATCAAGCTTTACCCCAAAACTTCAATCAGGCATGACCCTGATTGAAGTTTTGATTGCCATGTTTGTCCTTGCTATCGGCGTACTGGCCCTTCTGGCTGTTCAATTACGTACCGTATCCAACGTGCGTGAGTCTGAAAATCAAACCACAGTCGCCCAAATTACGCAAAATTTGATTGAAGGCATGCTCATTAATCCGACGCTCTCTGAAGAAACCGATACTGCAGGCGAAAAAACTACTCGTTATAAAAAATCCTACGATGCCTACCTCAAATCAGACTCTAAACAAACTGCAAAATTTGAAGCCAAAATGACCAAAGCGCAACTTGCGCAGGCGCAAATTGCCCAGTTTAAGGCCGACTTAGCCAAAGCCCTTCCCGAAGCCCAAGTCTTCTCGACCATCTGTAAAGATTCTTCCGGTGCAGAGCCGACTTACGAAAATGGGTTTAACGCAAAATGCGATGGCAAAGGCGACACGACCATCGTGAAAGTTTTATGGTTGCAAGATGTCGAAGAAGAAAATAGCGCAAAAAATCTCAATAAATCGGGGCATCACGTTGTCTATACCTACCAATCACGCGTAAGAGACTAACAATGAACAATAAACGCTTACTCAACCATATTCCCAATAAAACCGCGATGCGCGGTTTCAGCATCCTTGAATTTCTGGTTGCCAGTCTGCTCAGTATGATCGTCTTAATGGCTGTCAGCTCCACCTACTTCACTGCACGCGGATTAAACAAATCTGCCAACTCCCGCATCGGTATCCAGCAAGATTTGCGCAACACCGCCAATATGATCGTCCGCGATGCGCGTATGGCAGGCAATTTCGGTTGCTTCAATATGTCGAATTCTCCCGCCTCTGCAGTAATAGAAGACAAAAGCTCGGATGAATACACATTGAAAACAGCTAGTGTGAATAAGCTGTTACCGGTTAAAGAAATCAATAAATTAGGCTATGCAGGTTTTGCTCAAACCGGCAAAGCCCTGCTGTTTCAATATGGAATCGACAAAGCAAACCCTGCTGCAAAAACTGCTATTGTTAGTAGCTGCTCAGGCATTGCAAAGCCTCAAACAGAAATTAAAGATTTGGCGGCGGCAAAATTGGCTTTAAAAATTAACGACTCTGATCAAGACGGCAGTATCGCCATCATGAAACATGAAATGATTGCCTACGCTGTCGGCAAACTTGGCGAAGAGAGCGGTTTGTTCCGTTTCCAATTATCAAATGATGGCTCATGGAGTAATCCGCAGCTGTTGATTAAAGGCATTACAACCATGGATATCCACTATATCTATGCAGAATGTCCTAATTCTGAAAATGCATCTGCCAGCGGAGTAAATACAGAATCATTTGATTACAAAAACGCATTGGATATCTCAGCTGAGGCTAAGTCTCCGGCTTCTATCCAAATCGTACTGAATAACGGCAGTATTGACCCATCAAAAGAACAAGACAATAAAGTCGATATCTATAATATTAATGCCACTATCCGCGGAGGAAACGTATGCGCCGACCGATCACTCTAATCAAACCTGACCGGCAGCAGGGCTATGCTTTGTTTATCGTTTTAATGATGATGGTCGTCATCGCCCTGCTCGTGGTCACAGCTACCCAGTCCTACAATACTGAACAGCGTATCAGCACCAACGATGCCGACCGCAAACTGACAACCACTTTGGCCGAAGCGGCATTGCGTGAAGGTGAAAATCAAATTTTTGATATTGAAGGGAAAAAGACTACTTTTACCGCAAAATGTGAAAAAGGTTTATGTTCCACACCAAATGTCAAATCCAATGGCGATTTTACTGAAGAAGGTAGCCCAACCGTAGATGCTTGGAAGCGTAAATGCGACAAAAGCCTGTGTATTGACACCAATGGTACGGAATATCCTTTAGATAAAAAAAGCGGCATCGCAAACAATCCACGCTACATCATCGAATATTTAGGCAAAACTACCGAGGGTCGAATTACCTACCGCGTTACTGCCAAAGCATGGGGTAAGAATGCCAATACCCAAGTCGTCCTTCAGTCTTACGTTGCCAGCGAATAATAAAATGAATACTACCTCTACCCAACAACTAGGCTTTACGCTGGTTGAGATGATGATTGCCGTCGCCATCTTAGCCATTCTGAGCATCATTGCCATTCCCTCTTACAACCGCTACATTGAACGCGGCTACCAATCACAAGCGCATGCCGAGTTAGTTGCCATCAATTCTGCTTTTAAAACCCAGATGGTTAAAAATCCAAAGTGGAAAACTGATGAGATTAAAACCAAGTTGGATGACTTTATTTCCTCATATAAAGGCCATAAAGATTTGGCAGACAAATACCAATACTCTGCCGAAATGATTGATACCAATAAAAGCCGAGCCTATCGTTTGAAAGCCATTCCCACAAAAACTGGCTACACCCTTTCCGTTTGGATGGATAGTTTGGGCAATGCTTACAAATGCACTGATATGGATTCTGCCAAAGATTTCAAAACCACAATGACCAATGGAAAAGGTTGCGAATCGGTTTCCAAAAAGAAATCTTCTTAGTCTGACAACCATAAAAAAGCAGTGTCATTTTATCGACACTGCTTTTTATATTTTACTGTTTCCAATCATCGTCTCGGCGTTGGCGTTTCAACAAGATCCTGACTGCGCCATCATTGCCTTGTCGAGGCTCGACATAAGCCAATACATCAGGATGCTGCATCAACCAGCGACGCGTCATATTTTTCAAAACCGGTTTATAGCCTGCAGAACCCAAGCCGCTGCCGTGGACAATCTCGCCGCAAACACCGCGTTTTTTCGTAAACTCAATAAATTCGTTCAATACCTGCTGCGCTTCTTCCTGCGTATAGCCGTGCAAATCTACATCCGCCACCACGGGATAATGGCCGTTTCGCAAACGCATCAAATCATTTTTACCCTGCCCGTTTTTACTGAACGAAGCCGGCGGTTCTTCCCAGCCGCCGCTGCCTACATAAAAATAATCTTCCTGCTCCAAAGTCGCCATTTCTTTAGGTCGCGGCTTGATAGGTGATTTATCACGAGGCTGTTCATAATAGTTACCGGCATTTTTCAACGGCGTAACCTTGCCAACCGCCTTGCTGAAATCTACATCCTCTACCAGCTTTTTAGCCTTCGCTTCGGCTTCCCGCTCCGCGGCTTCCTTTTTCACCTGTTTGCCCAAAGCCTTCAGCGTTTCTTGAAAGTTTGCCGTCATGGTTTGTCCTTTCCAAAAAATTGATTGCGCACATTATAGCAAACCCGATTACAAGACCGTCTGAAAGACTCTTATCATCGCTTCTTGTTTAGGGTATAGTATTAACGTATTGCCAGTCTTACAAAAGAGAGAAAATATGTTTAAACGCCCGGAAGAAATCATCGTCTTGATACTTGCCCTATTATGGGTCGTACTCAGCTACTACATTGCCGCCATCCTGATTTCAGATGCCTACACCATTCTCCTGATTACCGTACTGACTTTCGTTTGGGCGGCCATCTGTTTCCTTTTATGGCAACGCAACTTAAGCCGTCATATTTGGCCGCTGTTCCTCGGCAGCCTAGTTGCCTGTTGGTGGCCGTACTTCACTTGGCTTGCAAGCGATGTTCCCGAAGGTACATGGTATTCAGGCTGGACATTCAAATCCATTATTGCCCTGATTCCCGTTATTGCCGCTTATCTCTTCAAGTGGAAACGAAGCCGGAAAAACAAAATCTCCAATACCCTTGCCTGATACCTCGCGCCGTCTTTTTCAGACGGCGTTTTCCATATCTGACATAACGCTCAGACTGTCAACAATCCCAATAAAATGCTATACTCTTCACACGATTTAACACCCTAAAACAGGCCGTCTGAAAGACTTATCAAGATGATCAGCAAACAAGAATACCAAGCCCAAGCCGCACAAGGTTACAACCGCATTCCACTCGTTCAAGAGCTGCTTGCCGACTTGGACACACCGCTCTCAATCTACCTCAAACTTGCCAACAAGCCTTTCACCTACCTGCTCGAATCCGTTGTCGGTGGCGAACGCTTCGGCCGCTATTCCTTTATCGGCCTGCCTTGCAGCCACTATCTCAAAACCAGCGGCAAACATGTCGATGTGTATCAAAACGGCGAAATCGTCGAACAACACGACGGCAATCCCCTGCCCTTTATCGAAGCCTTCCACAACCGCTTCAAAACGCCCGAAATCCCAAGCCTGCCGCGCTTTACCGGTGGCCTGGTCGGCTACTTTGGTTATGAAACCATCTACAATTTTGAACATTTTTCCCACCGCCTGAAACATACGGCCAAAGCCGATCCGCTCGGTACGCCTGACATCCTCCTGATGCTCTCGCAAGAGCTTGCAGTAGTGGATAACCTAAGCGGCAAAATCTACCTGATTGTTTATACCGATCCGTCTCAGACCAACGGCTACGAACGCGCACGCGAACGTCTTGAAGACATCCGTACCCAGTTACGCCAAAGTTGCGCCATCCCACTTTCCCTCGGCAGCAAGCAAACTCAAGCGGTCAGCGAATTTGGAGAAGAACCTTTTAAAGCCTGCGTCAATAAAATCAAAGACTACATCTTTGCCGGCGACTGCATGCAGGTTGTCCCCAGCCAACGCATGAGCATGGAATTTACCGATAATCCGCTTGCCCTCTACCGCGCCCTGCGTACGCTGAACCCATCGCCGTATATGTTCTACTACGATTTCGGCGATTTCCATATTGTCGGCTCTTCGCCCGAAATCCTCGTCCGCCGCGAACGCGACGATGTCATCGTCCGCCCTATCGCCGGCACGCGCCTGCGCGGCAAAACACCAGCTGAAGACCTCGCCAACGAGCAAGACCTGCTGAGCGATGCCAAAGAAATTGCCGAACACGTCATGTTGATTGACTTAGGACGCAACGACGTCGGCCGTATCAGTAAAACCGGCGAAGTCAAAGTCACCGACAAAATGGTGATTGAAAAATATTCCCATGTGATGCACATCGTCTCCAACGTCGAAGGCCGTCTGAAAGACGGCATGACCAATATGGATATCCTCGCCGCTACCTTCCCGGCAGGCACACTTTCCGGCGCGCCTAAAGTCCGCGCTATGGAAATCATCGAAGAAGTCGAACCGAGCAAACGCGGCATCTACGGCGGCGCAGTCGGCGTATGGAGTTTCAACAACGACATGGACTTGGCCATTGCCATCCGCACCGCCGTGATTAAAAACAATACCCTCTTCGTCCAAAGCGGCGCAGGCGTAGTTGCCGACTCCGACCCAACCTCCGAATGGCAGGAAACCCAAAATAAAGCCCGCGCAGTAATACGCGCAGCACAAATGGTGCAAGAAGGGTTGGATAAATAATTTTCAGACGGCCTGCGCTCTGAAATGACTAAACAACAAGATTATGATACTCAACGAAAAACAACTAAAATCCATCAGCAAATTCCTCAGCTTTATCTTGCGTCATCATCCCGAGCAAATCGGTATTACTTTGGATAAAGACGGCTGGGTGGATATTGATACCCTACTGACGCAGGTAAACCATCCTGAGCGCGGCTTTACGGGCAATCCGCTGACCTACGAAATATTGATGGAAGTGGTCGAAAACAACGATAAAAAACGGTTTACCGTATCAGAAGACGGCAAACGCATCCGCGCTGCGCAAGGTCATTCGACGGCACAAGTTCAGGTTGAACACAAAGTGGTGACGCCTCCTCAGATTTTGTATCACGGTACGGCTGAGCGCTCTGTTCCGTCTATTTTGGAACAAGGCCTGCATTCTGCCTCGCGCCATTTTGTTCATCTGTCTGCCGATGCCGAAACAGCCATTAATGTCGGTTCCCGACACGGCAAGCCGGTTGTATTGACCATCGACACTGTCGCCATGCTTGCGGCAGGACATCAATTTTATTTGGCGGACAACGGCGTATGGTTAACTGAAAACGTTCCGCCGCAATTTATCGGCAAGCTTTAAAACATCAGGCCGTCTAAAGCCGTAAACCCTTTTCAGACAGCCCGCAAACACCCTACCCAATTTCTTCATAAAGCGATTATCCATGAATACATCCCCCATCCTCCCTCCTGCTATGCTCGGCATTCTTGGCGGCGGACAATTAGGCAGAATGTTTACTGTTGCTGCCAAAACCATGGGCTACAAAATAACCGTACTCGATCCCGACCCGAATGCGCCAGCGGCGGAATTTGCCGACCGCCATTTGTGTGCGCCGTTTGACGATGAAGCAGCTTTGGAAGAATTGGCAAAATGCGCGGCGGTTACGACCGAGTTTGAAAACGTCAATGCCGATGCGATGCGTTTTCTCGCCAAACACACCAATGTTTCCCCCAGCGGCGACTGCGTTGCCATCGCGCAAAACCGCATTCAGGAAAAGTCATGGATACGCAAAGCAGGTCTGCAAACCGCGCCGTATCAAGCAGTTTGCAAGGCCGAAGACATTACTGAAGAAAGCGTACAATTTCTGCCCGGCATCCTGAAAACTGCCACTTTAGGCTATGACGGCAAAGGCCAAATCCGCGTAAAAACATTGGATGAACTCAAAGTCGCGTTTGTCGAACACGGCGGCGTGGATTGCGTTTTGGAAAAAATGGTGGATTTGCGCGGCGAGATTTCCGTTATCGTATGCCGTCTGAACAATGACAACGTGCAAACTTTCGACCCTGCCGAAAATATTCACGAAAACGGCATCCTCGCCTACTCCATTGTCCCTGCGCGACTGAGTGCCGACATTCAACAACAGGCGCGACAAATGGCGCAGCGTTTGGCCGATGAATTAAACTACGTCGGCGTATTGGCGGTAGAAATGTTTGTTGTCGGCGATACACATGAATTGGTCGTCAACGAAATCGCCCCGCGTCCGCACAATTCCGGCCACCATACCATCGATGCCTGCGCGGCAGACCAATTCCAGCAACAAGTCCGCCTGATGTGCAACCTGCCTCCGGCTGACACCAAATTGCTGAGTTCTTGCTGTATGGCGAATATTTTGGGCGACGTTTGGAAGGAAGACGGCGGCGAACCCAAATGGTTGCCGCTGCAAAGCAACCCGAATGCACATCTGCATCTTTACGGTAAAAAAGCCGCGCGCCAAGGCCGAAAAATGGGCCACTTTACCGTCTTGGCCAACGATGCGGACAACGCGTTCCAAACCGCACAAACCTTACATCAAAGCCTGTAACCTTACCCACTTTTTTCAGACGGCCTTTGATTGCCAAAGGCCGTCTGAAATCAATTTTTCCGACCATCCGCCATGAGCCTTCTGACCATCCTCCGTCCGGCAACCGAAAAAGACTGCCAAGCCATACACAACGCCCATCTGCATGCCGTTCAATATGCCTGCATCCGCAGTTACGATGAAACCATTATGCACGCATGGGAAAGTCTGCTCGACATCAACAGCTATTTGGAAACCATCTCTGACAAAAACAAAGCTTTGTGGGTGGTCGAATACAAAGGGCTGATTCAAGGCTTCTTCCAAGTCGATTTCAAAGAAGCGCAACTGGACGCTTTATACGTCCATCCGCTCTTCCACAATCTCGGCTTGGGCACGGCCCTGCTCAGCCGTGCCGAAGAAATGGCACGAAATGCAGGCCTCAGCTTTCTCAAACTGTATGCCTCGCTCAATTCCGTGCCTTTCTATCGCCTCAATCGTTATGAGTCGCTCGGTACTGCCGTGTTACAGCTGAACAAAACCGTCCGCGTCGAATGCGAATTGATGCGCAAATACCTGTAATATTCCCCTTCTGCCGTTGCTTTTTTGAAAGAAACCGATGTCCCGAATTGCCGCCCTGCCCGACCATCTTGTCAACCAAATCGCCGCTGGCGAAGTGGTCGAACGCCCTGCCAACGCCTTGAAAGAAATTGTTGAAAACAGTATCGATGCAGGCGCAACAGCGATTGATGTCGAGCTGGCCGGCGGCGGCATCCGCCTGATTCGCGTCAGCGACAACGGCAGCGGTATCCATCCGGACGACATCGAGCTTGCACTACACCGCCACGCCACCAGCAAAATCAAAACCTTAAACGATTTGGAACACGTTGCCAGCATGGGCTTTCGCGGCGAAGGCTTGGCCAGTATCGCCTCCGTCAGCCGCCTGACTCTGACCAGCCGCCAAGACGGCAGCGCGCACGCGACCCAAGTCAAAGCTGAAGACGGCAAACTCAGCAGCCCCACCGCCGCCGCCCACCCCGTCGGTACCACCATCGAAGCCGCCGAACTCTTCTTCAATACACCAGCAAGACGCAAGTTCCTCAAATCCGAAAACACCGAATACGCCCACTGTGCCACCATGCTCGAACGCCTTGCGCTGGCGCATCCGCACATTACCTTCTCACTCAAACGCGACGGCAAACAAGTGTTCAAACTTCCTGCACAAAGCCTGCATGAACGGATTGCCGCCATTGTCGGCGATGATTTTCAGACGGCCTCATTGGAAATTGACAGCGGCAATGGCGCGCTGCGGCTCTATGGCGCGATTGCCAAGCCGACTTTCGCCAAAGGCAAAACCGACAAACAATACTGCTTCGTCAACCATCGCTTCGTGCGCGACAAAGTCATGCTCCATGCCGTCAAGCAGGCATACCGAGACGTATTGCACAACGCGCTGACGCCTGCTTTCGTCCTCTTTCTCGACCTGCCGCCTGAAGCCGTGGATGTCAATGTCCACCCGACCAAAACCGAAATCCGCTTCCGCGACAGCCAGCAGGTGCACCAACTTGTGTTCCACACACTCAACAAAGCACTTGCCGACACGCGCGCCGACTTGACCGAAAGCGTCAGCAACGCAGGCGAAGTGCTGCATGACATTACCGGCGTTGTTTCCACCACAATGCCGTCTGAAAACGGCAGCGAAAATCTGTTTGATAACACATCAAACTACCCGACAGGCAACAAACCCGATACACGCAATGCCTTTGGCTCATCAGGCAAAACCGCGCCCATGCCTTACCAAGCCGCGCGCGCGCCGCAACAACGCAGCCTGTCCCTACGAGAAAGCCGCGCGGCCATGAATACTTATGCCGAGCTCTACAAAAAAACCGACGACATCGACCTTGAGTTGAGCCAATTCGAGCAGGCACGTTTCGGTAATATGCCGTCTGAAACGCCTACTCCCCAAACAGATACGCCGCTTTCAGACGGCCTTCCCTCCCAATCCGAACTGCCGCCTCTCGGCTTCGCCATCGCCCAACTCTTAGGCATCTACATCCTTGCCCAAGCCGAAGACAGCCTGTTGCTCATCGATATGCACGCTGCCGCCGAACGCGTCAACTACGAGAAAATGAAACGCCAACGTCAGGAAAACGGCAACCTGCAAAGCCAGCGCCTGCTCATTCCCGTAACCTTTGCCGCGTCCCACGAAGAATGCGCCGCCCTTACCGATCATGCCGAAACCCTGGCAGGCTTCGGGCTGGAATTGTCCGACATGGGCGGCAATATCCTTGCCATCCGCGCAGTTCCCGCCATGCTCGGTAAAGCCGACGTTGTTTCGCTGGCCAAAGATGTATTGGGCGAACTTGCCCAAGTCGGCAGCAGCCAAACCATCGAGGAACACGAAAACCACATCCTCGCCACCATGTCCTGCCACGGCTCAGTCCGCGCCGGCCGCCAACTGACTTTGCCCGAAATGAACGCACTCCTGCGCGATATGGAAAACACGCCGCGCAGCAACCAGTGCAACCACGGTCGTCCGACTTGGGTCAAACTGACTTTAAAAGAATTGGATGCGTTGTTTTTACGCGGACAGTAACGCCGATAAAAAGGCCGTCTGAAAATGCTTTCAGACGGCCTTTTAACTTATTCGCCCTTAACGAATATCCATAGGTGCAAACGATTTCACGGTTTCATCGATTGCTTTAACACGGGTCAGGAAATCTTCCAATTGGGCAAGCGGCAATGCGCTTGGGCCATCGCATTTGGCTTGGTCGGGATTGGCATGAGATTCAAGGAACAAACCGGCCAATCGGGTTGCCATACCGGCAAGCGCCAAGTCCAATACTTGGGCGCGACGGCCGCCTGATGCGGTGGCACCGGATTCGCGCGTTTGCAGGGAATGGGTTACGTCAAAAATAACGGGCAGGTTGTTACACGTTTTTTTCATCACGCCAAAGCCGAGCATATCGACCACCAAATTGTCGTAGCCGAAATTTGCGCCGCGTTCGCACAAAATGATTTGCTCGTTGCCTGCTTCTTGGAATTTCTCGACGATGTTTTTCATTTGAGACGGGCTGAGGAATTGCGGCTTTTTGATGTTGATGACATTACCGGTTTTCGCCATTGCCACCACCAAATCGGTTTGGCGTGCCAAGAAGGCAGGAAGCTGGATGACATCGCAGACTTCGGCAACCGGCTGGCATTGGTAAGGCTCGTGAACGTCGGTAATCACGGGAACGTTAAACTCACGTTTTACCGCTTGAAAAATCTTCATGCCTTCGTCCAGACCCACACCGCGGAAAGAGTGAATGGAAGAGCGGTTTGCCTTGTCGAAAGAGGCTTTGAACACGTAAGGGATGCCGAGTTTATCAGTTACTTTAACGTATTGTTCACAGGCTTTCAGCGTAGAGTCGAGGTCTTCAAGGACATTGATGCCGCCGAAAAGGGTAAAGGGCGCATCGTTGCTGACGGTGATGTTGTTGATTTGGATATTCACGGCAAAGCCTTTCAGATAAGTTGAATTTGGGAAACAGGCCGTCTGAAACGTTTCAGACGGCCTTTGTTTGAATATTACAACACGGTGTGCGGCGGCTCATAAGAAATCACGTCGCGGATTTTATTGTTCTCATCGACGAGGACGACTTTCGGCTCATGCGCTGCAATTTCGGGTTCGGACAACATGACGTAAGACATGATAATCACGATATCGCCTTTTTGAACCAAACGCGCGGCCGCGCCATTGAGGCAAACGACGCCGCTGCCGCGTTCGCCGGGGATGGTGTAGGTTTCAAGACGTTCGCCGTTGTTGTTGTTGACGATGGCGACTTTTTCGTTCACGCAAATACCTGCCGCATCCAACAGGTCTTGGTCAATGGTAATGCTGCCGACGTAGTTGAGATCGGCTTCGGTAACGGTGGCACGGTGGATTTTGCCGCCGAGCATGGTACGGAACATGGGTTTCCTTTTTGATTGTGGGTTGATTTGCGGTTTTAACTTCAGTGAAGCTAAAACCGCTGTTTGTGTGATTGAGGATTAGTTATTGGGAAAGTCTGATTCGTCAAACTCGGGTTCCGGGTCGCTTTGAAGGACTTTTCCGTTTAATTTCAACTCGCTGTTTTGCAGAGTCAGATGGGTTTTGACATTATCGTCTTCTAAGGTCAGATATTTCTCGCTTGCCATGCTTTTGATGGTGCTGTCCACCATCAGGCGCAAGGTCTCGTTGATATCGTCGGTGCTGGCACGGCCTGCGGCTTCATCTTCGGCATTGACGCTAAACAGGTTGCTTGCTTGGTTGACGGCGAGTTGTTCCAACAATTTTTGCGGTACGCTCATGTTGAAGTCGGCTTCGGTTTTCTTCAGCATATCGCCCAAGTTGTTGAGGTCTTTGGCTGCTAAACCTTTAAACGCGAGTTTTCCGCTGACATCGACATCGCCATGAGGCATGGTGAATTTGAAGGTTTTGACGTTCAAAACCGGATTATTGGTAAACAGGCCCGAAGCCTCGTTTTTGGCCGTCTGAATCAAGGAAGCCTGAATTTCTTCTTCGCTCATTTTCTTCACGGACACTTCGGCAATTTTGTTTTTCAATGCCAAAAGTGATGCCGCATCCAAATGCTCGGCAGCGACATTGATGTCCAGAGGGCCGTATTTGTCTTCGCCATAAGTCAGGCTTTCAAATTGGAAGCGGCCTTCACTGTTGATGAATTTATCGACTTCGCTGGTCTGGGTATCGAAACGCAGTTTGTTGACTTCGATTTTAGACGGAGCAATCGTGCCGGTCGGATTGATAAACGCACCGATTTGCAGGTTGGTCACAAGGTTGACCAATTCGTTCAACTTAACGTTGTAATCGATGTTTTCTTTCCATTGCAGCAGGAATTTATCCAGCGTAATGCTGCTCTTACCCAAAGCAAGTTTGGTCAGGCCGTCTTCCGTTTCGGATTGGAAGCGCAGGTTTTCCAAAGACACATCGCCTTTGTCGGCCAATTTGACTTGCAAAGACGGCGCAAGGTAATCGTGGCGATAGCTTTTGAAGCCTTGGCTGTAATCGGTATTGCCGCCAAAGCCTTTCCAGTTAAGCTTGATACCGGAGAGCTCTTCATAGTCGAAGGCGGGGATATTGAGGCTGAGTTTGCCGTCGCCGGAAAGATAAACCGTATTGGTCATGGTCAACGGCGTTTGCTGGCCGAAGAAGCGATCCAAAACTTTTTTGGTTTCCGGATGGTATTGGAACTCGGTTTCCACGTGCGCACGCGTACCGAAGCCGCCGGCAAACGGGCCGTGGGTCACGTGGTTGATGACCGTAATCGGCTCTTGCAGGACGGTTTTCAAATTGTCCGGCAGATATTTTTGCGTATTTTGAAGCAGGGTCGGCTTGAGGCGGATGACGGTCGTCTCGGTTGAACTGAACCAGCCGCGATCGTATTGGTGGGACTCAACGGTCAGGAAACCGGATTCCTGCAACAGCTTTTGCTGCTCGGTCAGGCTTTCTTCCGCTTTGACACCAAGATAATAAGGCGTGCCGAGCGCAGCGGCGACAACAACGGCGGCAGTCGGGATAAGATACTTTTTCATCACTTCAAACAGATTAGGTTCAAAGCGTAAAGCATAGCATTTTTTAGCTGTTTTGTCTTATCCGCCGTTTCAGACGGCCTTTAGGTAAAGATTGTGATATTATGCAAACATAAACGATTTTTACACTTTTGGCAGGCCTTACCCTGTCTGCCAAGATGTCATTAAAGGTTTGCAAATGCTTTTATTTATCGACAATTACGACAGCTTCACCTACAACATCGTTCAATACTTTGCCGAATTGGGGCAGGAAGTTTTGGTACGCTGCAACGATGAAATTACCATCGAAGAAATCGAAGCCCTAAAACCGCAATATCTGGTCATCGGCCCCGGCCCTTGCTCACCGAAAGAAGCAGGCATTTCTGTTGCGGCCATGCAGCACTTTGCCGGCAGGCTGCCCGTCATGGGCGTGTGCCTCGGCCATCAAACCATGGGCGAAGCGTTCGGCGGCAATGTCGTGCGCGCGCAAACAATGATGCACGGCAAAGTCTCCCCTGTTTTCCATCACGGCACAGGCATGTTTAAAGACCTGCCCAATCCGGTCAACTGCACGCGCTACCACAGCCTCGCCATCGACCGCGCCACCCTGCCCGACTGCCTCGAAATTACCGCATGGACGGAAGACGGCGAAATCATGGGCGTACGCCATAAAGAATATGCCGTCGAAGGCGTACAGTTCCACCCCGAAGCCCTGCTGACCGAACACGGCCACGATATGCTGAAAAACTTCTTGGAAGAATTCAAAAACTATCGCCCGCAAAAATCTTAATGAAAGGCCGTCTGAAAGGTGTTTGACAGTGTTCAAACCGCATTTTCAGACGGCCTGAATCACACCGGACACGAACAAAGGAAAATCATGATTACCCCTCAACAAGCGATTGAACGCCTCATCAGCAACAACGAACTTTTCTACGATGAAATGACCGACCTCATGCGCCAAATCATGAGCGGCCAAGTTCCGCCCGAGCAAATCGCCGCTATCCTGACCGGCCTGCGGATTAAAGTTGAAACCGTTTCCGAGATTACCGCCGCAGCCAGCGTGATGCGCGAATTTGCCACCAAAGTGCCGCTAGAAAACGCCGATGACTTGGTCGATATTGTCGGCACGGGCGGCGACGGTGCCAAAACCTTCAATATTTCCACGACTTCCATGTTTGTCGCGGCTGCGGCAGGCGCGAAAGTCGCCAAACACGGCGGACGCTCTGTTTCTTCATCCAGCGGCGCTGCCGATGTCATGGAACAAATGAGCGCCAACCTCAACCTCAACCCCGAACAGGTTGCCCAAAGCATCCAGCAAACCGGTATCGGCTTTATGTTCGCGCCCAACCATCACAGCGCCATGCGCTATGTTGCCCCTGTCCGTCGTTCGCTCGGTTTCCGTAGCATCTTCAATATCTTGGGCCCGCTGACCAATCCGGCCGGTGCGGCAAACCAACTTTTGGGCGTGTTCCACATCGACTTGTGCGGCATTCTTTCCCGCGTATTGCAACAGCTTGGCTCCAAACATGTTTTGGTCGTGTGCGGCGAAGGCGGTTTGGATGAAATCACGCTGACCGGCAAAACCCGTGTTGCCGAACTGAAAGACGGCAAAATTACCGAATACGACATCAGCCCTGCCGATTTCGGCATGGAAATCCGCCGCAATTTGGACGAAATCAAAGTTGAAAACGCACAAGAATCCCTGCAAAAAATGAACGAAGTGTTGGACGGCAAAGCCGGTGCCGCACGCGATATCGTCGTCCTCAATGCCGCTGCTGCGCTCTACGCAGGAAATGTGGTTGCTTCGCTGGCAGATGGTGTCAAAGCCGCTCAAGAAGCCATCGACTCCGGCAAAGCCAAAGCCAAAAAAGACGAATTTATCGAATTTGGCAAACAGTTTGCCTAAGCTTTAAAACCATAAACAAAGGCCGTCTGAAAAATCTTTCAGACGGCCTTTTATTCTTTAAATATTAAAATTTGCTTTTAATATCATTAATCAAGCCTTCAGCTTTTTCTTTGGCTTCATCAACCAAATGCTCAGCTTCTTCTTTGCCTTTTTGCAAAACACCGCCGACTTTTTCTTCAATGTCGCCAACCACTTCTTTTACTTTGCCAACGCCTTGTTGAACCAAGCCTTCAGCTTCAAGTTTAGCATTGCTGGATACATCTCCAGCCACTTCTTTTACTTTACCGCTGATTTTATCTAATTCGCCGCTCATGGTCATACTCCTGGATTAAATATTGATAGGATGAGTGCTACATCACCTTATATCGGGGACTTCGTTTCAACTTTAAAGGCCGTCTGAAAGACAAAACATGATAAAACGAGTTAAATCAGGTTAATCCATCTGTTTCAATATCGCTTCGGCTACTGCCTTGCCTATCATCTTACTGCCAAACTCATTGAAATGAAGCCCGTCGCACAGCATCACATCAGTCAAATCCTGCTCAAACATCAGGCTGTATAAATCATTGATGGCAAAGCCATATTGCCTTGCCAAATCCTCCGCCACACGGTTATAGGCCTTCAAATCAGCCAGATAGCGGCGCGAGGGTTTGACGATATTGTGTACGCTTTCCAAAAACGGCGTACTGCACGCCCAAATAATTTTTGCACCTGTCTGTTTCAAATAATCAAAAATTTGAATCAGGTTGCTGCGATAGGTTTTTATATCGGCCACCGGCTCATTACAGCCTTGATTATGGCGGATGTCGTGCAAACCGCAATTGATGTGGATAATGTCTCCCACAGTCGCGCCCTCTGTCCATTGCCTGATATGCTCTAACACATCATGCGACGAACGGCAGTTTTCCGATGGAGAAACAATATCCACCTCAGGCAAAGCGGCGCGCGTGTAAGGCTCCGAAGCAAGCCGAACGGAGTCGCCGATTAAGTAAACGGTCATTTTTGTTCTCCTCCCTTTATTTGAATCAACAGCAAGGCCGTCTGAAATATCACTTATATTATTATAAGAGTGCTATTTCAGACGGCCTTAACTTCAGTCAAGTTCTATCGTTAAATCATCAATTAGAGCTGACTGTTTTTATAAAAATCAATTAATTGCTTGGCCTGCAACATGGGCAGACCAAAACGGTCGCTTACGACTTTCAAATCCTTCCATTCCTGACCGGTCAGATTTTGCCCAACCCATTTGAGGTTTTCCGGATTGCTTTTGATTTTCTCAAAATACGCCTGCTTGCGTTTCCAGTTGCGCGACCACACCAGCAACATGGTAAAAATACATAAAACAATCAATACAATATTGGTAAACAACATCATGTCCATACGACATACTCCCGCTTGGATCTCGAAATCAGAAAATATGGATTAAAGGCCGCCTGAAAAAACAGTCTTCAGACGGCCTTTATATTATCACTCAATATTCACCCGTTTCAGGCGCAAGGCATTACCCAATACCGAAACCGAGCTTGCCGCCATTGCCGCGCCTGCGATGACGGGATTTAAAAAGCCAAGCGCAGCGAGCGGAATGCCCAAGATATTGTAGAAGAAGGCGAAAAACAGGTTTTGCTTGATGTTTTTCAAAGTCGCCTGCGATACCAACAGGGCATCGGCGAGTTGGTTGACCGAATGCTGCATCAGCGTGGCGGATGCGGTATGTTCGGCAACGTCCGCTCCGCCTTTCATGGCGAAGCTGACGTTGGCGGCGGCGAGCGCGGGTGCGTCGTTGATACCGTCGCCGACCATCGCCACGGTTTTGCCGGCGGCTTTGAGTTTCTGTACTTCGGCGGCTTTGTCGCGCGGACTCATATTGCCGAAGGCGTGTGCGATGCCCAGTTGTTTGGCGACGTATTCGACCGTGCCTTGGTTGTCGCCGCTCATGATGTAAACATCGATATTGTGTTTTTTCAGACGGCCTATGGCTTCGGCGGTATCGGCTTTCAATGCGTCGGCGAGTGCGAATGCGCCGATAGGTTTGTTATCGACCGAGACTGCAACAATGCTTGCAATGTCCCAAACGCCGTCTGAAAACTTCGGCAAGGTCAGTTCGGCAAATTCGGCTTTGCCTGCTTTCACCAAACCCACGCCTTCCACTTCGGCGGTAATGCCTGCGCCGACAACGGTTTGCGCGTTTTGTGCGGCGGGGATGTCCAAACCGCGCGCTTGGGCGGCGGAAACGATGGCTCGGGCGAGCGGATGAGCGGCGTTTTGTTCGACGGCGGCGGCGATGCGGTACAAAGCGTCTTCGTCAAAGTCGCTGTCGGAAACGCAATAAACGGCGGCAACCTGCGGCTTGCCTTCGGTCAGCGTGCCGGTTTTGTCCAGCACGACGGCATCGACGTGGGCGGCTTCTTCCATTGCCGCCGCGTCTTTGAACCAAATGCCGTGTTTCACTGCTTTGCCCATGCCGACCATAATCGCGGCAGGGGTTGCCAGACCGAGCGCGCACGGACAGGCAATCACCAAAACGGCAACGGCGTGCATCAGCGCAACCGTCCAATCACCTTTTACCAGCCAAGTGGCGATAAAAGTCAGAAGCGCGATGCCCACGACTGCAGGCACGAATACCGCCGCCGCCTTATCCGCCACGCGCGCAATCGGTGCCTTGCTGCCCTGCGCTTCGGACAGCGCATTCATCATGTCGCCGAGCAGGGTTTGGCTGCCGAGCTGCGTAGCGCGGTATACCACGCTGCCTTCGGTCATCAGCGCACCTGCCAACACTTTGCCGCCCACCTTTTTCTCTTCGGGGTTGGATTCGCCGGTAAGATGGCTCTCGTCCGCCCAACCGCTGCCGCTCTCGATGATGCCGTCGGCGGCAATGCGTTCGCCGTGGTTGGCGCGGATAAGGTCGCCGATTTGCACTTGGTCGATGGGCAGTTGTTTCCATTCGCCATCGCGTTGCACGTTGACTTGGATCGGCGTGAGTTTGAGCAGCAAGCCCAAGCTGTTCAGGCTGGATTTTTTGGTGCGGTGTTCCAAAAATTTGCCCAGCGACACAAAACCGATCACCATCACGCCTACTTCAAAATACACGTGTGCCATGCCGTGCGCCGCGTGCGGGCTGAAAAACAGCATATAAACGGAATACAGGTAAATCGACACCGTACCGATGGTAACCAGCACGTCCATATTCGCCAGACCGCCTTTAATACTCGCCCACGCGCTTTTGTAAAACGGGATGGCCAGCCAAAGCTGCACCACGCTTGCCAGCACAAATTGCCATACAGGCGGAATCATCCAATCGTGCCGCCCGATCATCATCCCTGCCATGCCGATAA
The DNA here is from genome assembly GCF_051962755.1 of Neisseria sp. P0008.S004. Taxonomy (NCBI): domain Bacteria; kingdom Pseudomonadati; phylum Pseudomonadota; class Betaproteobacteria; order Neisseriales; family Neisseriaceae; genus Neisseria; species Neisseria sp. P0008.S004. The sequence continues at coordinate 19,123 of NZ_JBQCUZ010000005.1, read as the reverse complement.
GGAACGGAATATTGATGGCCAACAAAAGCCACAGCCTCCAGCTTACATGCGCTGCTTCTTCGGGCTGCGGCAGCGCGTCTTCCGTTTTTTCCTTCGCGCCGTAGCCGGTTTTCTCGATAATTTTGGCGATGTCGGCTGCGGAGGTTTTGCTGTCGTCAAACGTAACCTGCGCTTCCTCACTGGCAAAGTTCACCCCTGCTGATTCGACAAAATCTTTTTTGTTCAACACTTTTTCAATACGCGAAGCGCAGGCCTGACAGGTCATGCCTTCGATTTGAAAACGGACTTTTTGTTGCATGGTTTCTTCCTTCTGAATGTGGTTGGGCTACCTGAAAAAAGCGGAGCAGGGTTTTCAGGTAGCCTTTGGGGTGTTGCAGTCGATTTGTTGCGATTCGATTTACAAAGCCGCATCAAAGCCGCCGTCTTCCACCGCTTCTATCAGCGCGGCGGGGTTGGTTTGGGCGGGGTCGAATTCCACGACGGCGTTCTTGTTTTCCAGGCTCACTTCGGCCTTGTCCACGCCGTTTACGCCTTCGAGGATGCTGGTAACGCTTTTCACGCAGCCGCCGCAGGTCATGCCTTCGATGTTTAATGTGATGGTTTGCATAGGGTTTCCTTTCTGTTGGAATGAGGCTGAGGTTTTAAAGCCCGTTGCAGCCAAAGCTTTCAGGTAGCCTGAAATGATGGGTCTGCTCTTGCTTTCCCGCTAAGTGCCGCCACTATAAAGCTTCACCCGAAGTAAAGGTCAAGCATCATGATGAACATCAGCCAGGCCGCGGCCGAGAGCGGCCTTTCCGCCAAACAAATCCGCGACTACGAAAAGCACGGCCTAATCGCCCCGGCCGCGCGCAGCGAAGCGGGCTACCGCTGCTACGGACAGGCCGACCTTGTCCGGCTGCGCTTTATCCGCCATGCGCGGGAAGTGGGCTTTTCGCTGCCGCAGATCGGGCAGCTTTTGAGCCTGCAACACAACCCGCAGCGCACCAGCCGCGAAGTGAAAACACTCACCGCGCGGCACATCGCCGAGCTGGAAGCCAAAATCGAACGCTTGCAGGGCATGGTGGCCGAGCTGCAACGCTGGCACGATGCCTGCGCGGGAGACGACTGCCCGGATTGTGCGATTTTGGCCGGGCTGGAGGAGCGTTAGGCGGCTTGGGCAGAATAGAAACAGGCTACCTGAAAAGTTTCAGGTAGCCTTAGTCGGCCGCTAACGGTTTGGTACAGGCCTCGTCGTAATACGGCAGCCACTTGCTGCCGCTTTGCTTCAGATATGCGCGAAAACTTTTGTTTACCCATGTGGCGGTGTAATCCAAATAATGGCAAAAAGTAAGTTATCAAGAGACAGAGGCCGTCTGAAGCGTTTCAGACGGCCTTTTCAAAATACGCTTATCGGTTACAAAGCCACATCGTAGCCGCCATCTTCTACGGCATCAATCAGCGCATCGGTATCTGTCTTGCTTTCATCAAAAGTAATCACTGCATTTTTGTTTTCCAAGCTGACTTCTGCTTTTTCCACGCCTTCTACGCCTTCCAAAAGACGGGTTACGCTTTTCACGCAGCCGCCGCAGGTCATGCCGTCGATATTGAGGGTAACAGTTTGCATTTGTATTTCCTTTCATTCAAACAAATATAGTTGCCAAATACTTTACTCCTTACACAAACAGCTTGCAAATTCTTCATTAAGGCCGTCTGAAAAATGCAGATAGGCGTACAATAACGCCCTTTGCTTCATCAAACGGACATAATAATGACTTCAACATTTAAACAATGGGTTAGCGTATGCGCGCTGGCGGTGGGTGCATTTATTTTCAATACCACCGAATACATTCCGATTGCGCTTTTGAGCGACATCGGTCAGAGCTTTGGCAAACCGGCAACGGAAGTGGGCATGATGATTACGGTGTATGCGTGGATTGTTGCGCTCCTATCGCTGCCGCTGATGCTGATGACGAAAAACATCGAACGGCGCAAATTATTGCTGATGCTGTTTGCACTGTTTGCGCTGTTTCACGCGCTATCGTTCTTTTCTTGGAACTTCAACATCCTCTTGGTCAGCCGTATCGGGATTGCGCTGACACACGCGGTCTTTTGGTCGATTACGGCTTCTTTGGCGGTACGGCTTGCGCCCACGGGCAAAACCAATCAGGCTTTGGGCTTGCTCAGTACGGGTACGGTTTTGGCCATGGTTTTGGGTATTCCGCTGGGACGCGTGGTCGGGCAATACTTCGGCTGGCAGCTCAGCTTCCTGCTGATCGGCGTCTGTGCTGCCGGCGTAATGCTGGTGTTGGCCAAAAACCTGCCTGCTTTACCCAGCCAAAATACCGGCTCTTTAAGCAGCCTGCCGAGTTTGTTCAAACGTCGCAACCTGATGTTGCTCTATGCAATGACGGTGTTGATTATTACGGCACACTTCACGGCATACAGCTATATCGAGCCTTTTGTGTTGCAAGTAGGCGGATTTAAGGCAGAACAAGTTACCATCGTTTTGAGCCTGTATGGTTTGGCAGGCTTTGCCGCTTCTTATTTGTTTGGTAAATGGTTTGCCAAATCGCAACGCCTGTTTATGCTTGGCGCGGTGGCGGTCATCCTGCTATCCGCCCTGCTGCTTCTGCCGTTTGCCTCTTTCCCTTATGCGGTGTACGCGCTGGTGTTTATTTGGGGCGTGGCCATCGTCATCGTCAGCTTGGGCATGGTGTCGAAAGTCTTGGCATTTGCCTCGGATGCAACAGATGTGGCCAACTCGATTTATTCAGGTTTGTACAACGTCGGTATCGGCGGCGGTGCGCTTTTGGGGCATTATGTAACCGTCTGGTTCGGCCTTTCCAATATCGGCATTGCCGGAGCCTTGCTGGCGGCGGCAGGTTTGGCCGTTTGCGGCTTGTTGTTTAAGGAACAAGACAATCTGACGCAAAACGTTTAAAATCCAATCACTTTCCTAATCGAACGGACAAACAGCCTTCCTGCTGCTTGTCCGTTTTTTATTTTATTTTGAAAAATAATTTACAATTTATTTACACTACATCAAATTACAAATATACTGTCGCTGTCAGGTCGTCTGAAAACGGCCAGCACAAGCGTAAAAGAAAAACCAGCAAACTTCAGAGGAACATTCTATGGATCTGCACGCAAAGGACAAAACCCAGCATCCGGAAAACGTCGAGCTGCTCAGTGCACAAAAGCCGATTACCGACTTTAAAGGCTTGCTGACCACCATCATCTCCGCCGTTGTCTGCTTCGGCATTTATTACATCCTTCCCTACAGCCCCGACGCCAACAAAGGTATAGCGCTGTTGATTTTCGTTGCCGCGCTTTGGTTTACCGAAGCCGTACACATTACCGTTACCGCACTGATGATCCCTATCCTTGCCGTTGTACTCGGTTTCCCGGATATGGACATCAAAAAAGCGATGGCCGGTTTCTCCGACCCGACGATTTACATCTTCTTCGGCGGCTTCGCGCTTGCAACCGCCCTGCACATGCAGCGTCTCGACCGTAAAATCGCTGTCAGCCTGTTGCGCCTGTCCCGTGGCAATATGAAAGTTGCCGTGTTGATGCTGTTTGCCGTTACCGCCTTCCTGTCTATGTGGATCAGTAACACTGCAACTGCCGCGATGATGCTGCCTTTGGCAATGGGTATGATGAGCCACCTCGACCAAGAAAAAGAACGCAAAACCTACGTTTTCGTCCTGCTCGGTATCGCCTACTGCGCCAGTATCGGCGGCTTGGGCACCGTGGTCGGTTCTCCGCCGAACATGATTGCCGCCAAAGCGCTAAACTTGGACTTCGTCGGCTGGATGAAGCTCGGCCTGCCGATGATGCTGTTGATTCTGCCGCTGATGCTGTTCTCCATGTACGTCATCCTCAAACCTAATTTGAACGAGCGCGTGGAAGTTAAAGCCGAATCTATCCCTTGGACTTTGCACCGCGTTATCGCGCTGTTGATTTTCTTGGCAGCCGCCATCGCTTGGGTATTCAGCTCCAAAATCAAAGCCGCATTTGGCATTTCCAACCCCGATACCGTTATCGCCCTGATTGCCGCCGTTGCCGTCGTCGTATTCGGCGTGGCGCAATGGAAAGAAGTTGCTCGCAATACCGACTGGGGTGTATTGATGCTCTTCGGTGGCGGTATCAGCTTGAGCGCGTTGCTGCAATCTTCCGGCGCATCTGAAGCTCTGGGTCAGCAAGTTGCTTCCACGTTCTCCCACTCTCCTGCATTGCTGGTGATTTTCGTGGTTGCCACCTTCATCATCTTCCTGACTGAGTTCACCAGTAACACAGCTTCCGCCGCCCTGCTTGTGCCTATTTTCGCCAGCATCGCCGCGCAAATGGGTCTGCCCGAACAAGTCTTGGTATTCGTCATCGGTGTCGGCGCATCTTGTGCCTTCATGTTGCCGGTTGCCACACCGCCTAACGCGATTGTGTTCGGTACAGGCTTGATTAAGCAACGCGAAATGATGAATGTCGGCTTATTGCTGAATATCCTCTGCGTGGTATTGGTTGCTCTGTGGGCTTATGCTGTACTGATGTAAACCATCGACTAAGTAACAAGGCCGTCTGAAAGAATATTTTTCAGACGGCCTTGAAGTTTCTCGTTCAGACACAATTTAACGAATGATTCAAAACCGGATTCTAACGAAAGGAAACCCATGATTATCCTGCACACCAACAAAGGCGACATCAAAATCGAACTCGATTTCGACAAAGCCCCCGTTACTGCTAAAAACTTCGAGCAATACGTTAAAGACGGCTTCTACGACGGCGTAATCTTCCACCGCGTCATCAAAGGCTTCATGATTCAAGGCGGCGGCATGGATGAAAACATGAACGAAAAAGAAACCCGTGATCCGATTCAAAACGAAGCGTCCAACGGTTTGCCTAACGAAAAATACACCATCGCCATGGCGCGTACTTCCGATCCTCATTCTGCCAGCGCGCAATTCTTCATCAACACTGCCGACAACGCTTTCCTGAACTTCCGTTCTAAAGAGCTGTACGGCAAAACCGTCGTTCAAGACTGGGGCTATGCCGTATTCGGCAAAGTCGTTGACGGTTTTGATGTAGTCGATGCCATCGAAGGCGTTTCTACCAAACGCCACGGCTACCACGACGATGTACCGACCGAACCTGTCATCATCACTAAAGCCGAAGTGGTTTAATTGATTTGATTTCCCAGAAAAACAGCCTGTCCGAATTCAAAACGGACAGGCTGTTTTTCAATCATTAATGACGATACCTTCACACATCATAAGTACCGACCACACATGCCGAATCCAACACATGGCCCTGCATGGCAAAATGCAGCTCATTAAAGCGGAAACCGCGCGGCAAATCCAAAACGGTATCCAGCGCGTACACAATCAGCTCGTAACGATGGCGGTTGTTCGGTGGCGCCATACCGCCATAAAACGAAGCCTCTTCGATTTCAAATTTACCCAACGCGCTCGCCCAAGTATTCGCGCCTTGTGTGAAATCCGTTGCAGAAATGCTTTCATTTTCTTCCACGGAAGTACGTTTCAAATCCGAAATCAACCAATGCGTCCATACGAAACCCGATGCTGAAATGGCATCTTTGTCTTCCAATACCACGGCAAACGACTTTGTTCCTTCAGGAGCATCTTCGATCTCAAAAGGAATCGAATAAGTAGGCATACCGTTCGGGCTGAACTGGCTGCCGCGCTTGCCGTATTTGTCTTCAAATTCACCGTTGACAATAGCTTTACTGCTGACTTTCATCTTATATCTCCCAATAGTAGGTTGACTCATTCTAACAAACCCCAAGGCCGTCTGAAAGATACTGCCGTTTTCACTTTCCCGATGCCGCATTTTCAGACGGCCTCAAGCAATATTCACAATTCGATCAAACACATTTGACATTCCATAGTATAATCCGCCGCATGAAAACTACACAGGATACGCGTTATGGATTGGAAAGGTCGTGAACAAAGCCAAAACGTCGAAGATCGCCGCGGAAGCAGTGGCGGTGGTGGCGGCAAAACACCGGGCATACTCGGCATTATCGTGGTTTTGGTCGGCGCATATTACGGCGTGGATTTGAGCGGTTTGGTCGGCGGCTCATCTTCGATGGGCATCCCTACCCAGCAAGCTTCCCGACTCGACAGCCAACAAGAAGCCGAGTTGAAAGAACTGTCCCGTGTCGTCCTTGCTGATACCGAAAAAGCATGGAGTAAATATTTCCAGCAACACGGCCAACGCTATACCCCGGCAACCATGGTGTTGTATAAAGGCAGTACGTCCACCGCCTGCGGTACGGGCCAATCTGCCATGGGCCCGTTTTACTGTCCGGGCGACCAAAGAGTTTATTTGGATTTGAGTTTCTACGAAGACATGCGCACCAAGCTCGAATCCGCCAGCGATGCCGCGTTTGCCTACGTTATTGCTCATGAAGTCGGTCATCACGTTCAAAACCTGCTCGGCATTCTGCCTAAAGTCCACAAAATGCAACAGCAAGTCGGCAAAAAAGAGGCCAATGCCCTTTCCGTCAAACTCGAATTGCAGGCCGACTGTTTCGCTGGTATTTGGGGACACTACGCCATCAACAACAATATCTTCAAAACAGAAGACATTCAAAAAGCGATGCTTGCCGCCGAATCCGTCGGCGACGACCGCTTGCAGAAACAGGCCCAGGGCTATGTCGTGCCCGACAGCTTTACCCATGGCTCGTCCGAAGAACGCATGACTTGGCTCAAGCGCGGTTTGGAAAGCGGCGACATCAACCAGTGCAACACTTTCAACAATTGATTCGTCCAAACAACACTGTTCTTTGATGTAACGACAAAAGGCCGTCTGATTTTTTCAGACGGCCTTTTAGCCGTGTTAGAATAACGCCTATTATTTTCCCTTAAATTCAAAGGAAATCCACATGGCAAATATCGCCCGCGACATTTTCAAAGCCTACGACATCCGAGGCATCGTCGGTAAAACCCTGACTGACGAAGCTGCCTACTTAATCGGCAAAGCCATTGCCACCAAAGCCTCCGAAAAAGGCATTACACGCATCGCACTCGGCCGCGACGGCCGTTTGAGCGGCCCCGGTCTGATGGCACAAATTCAACGCGGTTTTACAGACAGCGGCATCGACGTCCTCAACGTCGGTATGGTTGCCACCCCTATGCTCTACTTCGCAGCCATCAACGAATGCGGCGGCAGCGGCGTGATGATTACCGGCAGCCACAATCCGCCTGATTACAACGGTTTCAAAATGATGCTCGGCGGCGACACGCTCGCAGGCGAAGCCATTCAAGAACTTTTAGCCATTGTTGAAAAAGACGGTTTTGTTACTGCCGACAAACAAGGCAGCGTAACCGAAAAAGACATCTCCGGCGAATACCACAACAATATCGTCGGCCACATCAAGCTCAAACGCCCGATGAAAATCGCCATCGACGCGGGCAACGGTGTCGGCGGCGCATTTGCAGGCAAACTCTACAAAGGTTTGGGCAATGAAGTTACCGAACTTTTCTGCGAAGTGGACGGCAATTTCCCTAATCACCACCCTGATCCTTCCAAACCGAAAAACCTGCAAGACCTCATCGTCGAGCTTCAAAACAGCGATGCCGAAATCGGCTTGGCATTTGACGGCGATGCCGACCGCTTGGGCGTGGTCACCAAAGACGGCAACATCATCTATCCGGACCGCCAACTGATGCTTTTCGCGCAAGACGTGTTGGGCCGCAATCCTAAAGCCAAAGTAATTTTCGACGTTAAATCCACCCGTCTGCTTGCGCCTTGGATTAAAGAACACGGCGGCGAACCTGTGATGGAAAAAACCGGCCACAGCTTCATCAAATCCACCATGAAAAAAACCGGCGCACTGGTTGCCGGCGAAATGAGCGGTCACGTTTTCTTTAAAGAACGCTGGTTCGGCTTCGACGACGGCATGTATGCCGGCGCACGCCTCTTGGAAATCCTGTCTGCCTTCGACAATCCGTCCGAAGTATTGAACAAGCTGCCGCAAAGCATTTCCACTCCGGAACTCAACATCGACCTGCCGGAAGGCAGCAACGGCCACAAAGTGATTGAAGAGTTGGCTGCCAATGCCAAGTTCGAAGGTGCGACCGAAATCATCACCATCGACGGCTTGCGCGTTGAATTTCCTGACGGCTTCGGCCTGATGCGTGCTTCCAATACCACGCCGATTTTGGTATTGCGTTTTGAAGCGGATACCCAAGAAGCGATTGAGCGTATTCAAAACCAATTCAAAGCAGTCATTGAAAGCAATCCTGCATTGAAATGGCCGCTGTAAGGGTTTAGATTAAAACAAAAGGCCGTCTGAAAATCATTTCAGACGGCCTTTATATTAAACATTGATGATTCCAAAGTTTGGAAACCAAGAATATCCCGGCTTAGTTATCCGACTTGCGCCAACTGTTGACGCATTTCATCGATAACGGCTTTGTAATCCGGTTTGCCAAAAATTGCCGAGCCGGCCACAAACGTATCCGCACCTGCCGCTGCAATTTCAGCAATATTGTCTGTTTTCACGCCGCCATCGACTTCCAATGCGATACGGCGGCTGCTTTGCCGTTCATACTCGTCCAACATCTCGCGCACTTTGCGGATTTTCACCAGCGTATTCGGGATAAAGCTTTGTCCGCCAAAGCCCGGGTTGACCGACATCAGCAAAACCATATCCAGTTTGTCCAAAACGTTTTCCAGAATATTGACCGGCGTAGCAGGATTCAATACCAAACCTGCCTGACAGCCGTATTCTTTAATCAAACCCAAGCTGCGGTCGACATGGCGGCTGGCTTCGGGATGAAAGGTAATGATATTGGCACCGGCTTTGGCAAACGCATGAATCAAATCGTCCACCGGCTCAACCATCAAATGCACATCGACCGGCACGGTTGCATACGGTTTCAAAGCCGCGCAAACCATAGGGCCGAAAGTCAGATTCGGCACATAATGATTGTCCATCACGTCAAAATGAATCAAATCCGCACCGGCGCGGATAACTTCGGCAACCTCTTCGCCCAAGCGGGCAAAATCAGCGGACAAAATACTGGGGGCAATACGGTAGTCGGTCATGTTTATTCTCCTAAAGTGTGTTCCTTTGTCATTATCGCATTTTTAACCCTATGTTGTATGCCGCCGACAACGTCTCTACCGTCATTTTTATGAATTTACATTTCATATACATTAATGAAACTTATAATCACATAGTAAGGCTTTGAAAATAAATTATTAGATTACATACATGTGCAAAAAAATCTAACATCATTAACAAAAGTTAACTGCATTGATACTGCCTTTCACACGCTTATCGGTTATATTTCCAAACCTGATGAAACATTAGGAAAACACCGTGTCTGTTGCACTTTCCCGCTATCCGACTTTTATTTTCTTAGCACTCGCCCTACTCTGTTCCAGTCTGCCTGCATATGCCGGTCCGTTTCTGGCCACTTTGGACGACTTCCACCCGAATTGCGACATTCGACAGCTCAATTTATCCGCCGACCAACACGCCGCCCTGCGCCGCCTGCGTACCGACTTCAAACAGATCAACGATAAAGCCTACCGCAAAACCGTACGCTCCGACCGCAACCGCCGTCAAACCATCATCAAAATCCTCTCCGGCGACTCATTCGACTCAAACGCCGCCCGCGATTATGTTGAAAACCGCTACCTCTCCAGCATGGACTATGCGGTGGATGAAATGGAAATCCAATACCGCTTCTATCATCTGCTCAATCCGCGCCAACGCCAGCAATGGTTGTCTTCATGCTTGCGCTGATGGATAAATAAAATACAAAAAGGCCATCTGAAACCATATTCAGACGGCCTTTACTTTTTCAGCCTTAATCCAGCACTCTTTCTTCCGGCAACCGGCCTGCCCAATCGCAGGCAAACTGCCATGCCGAGCGGCCTGAACGGCTGCCGCGCATTTGCGCCCATTGCAACGCAGCTTGGCGCGCCGTATCGTCAAAAGGCACATTGAAATCGTCCAACCAGTTCGCCACGGCGGTCAAATAATCGTTTTGATCGAAAGGATAAAAACTCAGCCATAAGCCGAAGCGGTCGGAAAGGGAGATTTTCTCCTCAACAGCCTCTTTCTGATGGATTTCGCCGCGAGTGCCCGTAGTACCGCCGTTTTCATCCATGTATTCAGGAATTAAATGACGGCGGTTGGAAGTGGCATAAACCAAAACATTGGTGCAACGTTGCGACAGTCCGCCGTCTAAAGCAGTTTTCAAGGCTTTATAGGTTTCATCGCCGGTTTCAAACGACAAATCATCGCAGAAAACGATAAATTTCTCGGGGCGCTCGGACAACAGCGTCAACAAAGCCGGTAAGCTGATCAAATCGCTTTTATCCACCTCAATCAGTCGCAGGCCGCGCTCGGCGTATTCGTGTAACAACGCTTTAACCAAGGAAGATTTGCCCGTACCGCGTGCGCCGGTCATCAAGACATTATTTGCCGGACGGCCTGCCAAAAATTGCTCGGTATTGCGTTTCAGCCTGTCGGTTTGCGAACCGACTGCCGCCAATCTGCTCAAAGGAAACGTATGCGGACGTGGCAGGCTTTCCAAAATGCCTTTTTTGCCCACGCTGTGCCAACGGTAGGCCAAAGCGCGCCAGTCGGTTTTACCGGCTTCGTCAGGCAGGATTAAATCCAGACGGTTTAAAACGGAATTCGCTTTTTTCAAAAAATTGGATAATTTCATTTCGGCTTTCTTTTTTTCAGACGGCCTTTTGCGCCAATACTCGCATCACGGTATCGACAACGGCTTGGGTTTGCGGATCGATTTCAATATTAATGAGGTCGCCTTCTTTGCGGCTGCCAAACAGGGTGCGCTCCAAAGTCTCCGGAATCAGGTGTACGCAAAATTCGCTGTCGCTGATTTCACCTATGGTCAGGCTGCAACCGTCCAAACCGACAAAGCCTTTGGTCAGGATGTAGGGCTTGAGGTTTTCCGGCAGCTCAAACCAAACTGTACGGTTGAACTCGCTTGATTCAATTCGGGAAATTCGGGTAACCGCCATCACATGGCCGCTCATTACATGGCCGCCGATTTCATCGCCAAACCGCGCCGCGCGTTCCAAATTGACACTGTCGCCGACTTTCAAGCTGCCGAGATTGGTTTTACGTAAGGTCTCGTCCATCAAATCAAAGCTGACTTTGTTGCCGTCGATTCGGGTAATGGTCAGGCAGCAACCATTGTTGGCGACAGAGGCGCCGGTTTGCAGATTGTCGGCGATTTCGGGGGGCAGCTCAACTGTGTGGGTACGAAAGTCGGGCGAAGGTTGGGCGATGTCTGTAATTTTGCCCATACCTTGTACGATGCCTGTAAACATGATGTCTTCTTTCCGATGGTACGATAAGGCGGATATTGTAGCATTTTCCAGGCACAAAGGCCGTCTGAAAGCGGTGATGGCGATGGTTTGGGGTATAATCGAATTTTTATTTCCGCAGCCCGATCATGCTCAGCTACCGCCACGCCTTCCATGCCGGCAACCATGCCGATATGCTCAAGCACTTTACCCTCTTCCTCGTCCTCGAATATTTCAACCGCAAAGACAAGCCCTATTGGTATATCGATACGCACAGCGGTGCCGGTTTGTATGATTTGAGCGGCGATGAAGCGCAAAAAGTCGGCGAATACAAACAAGGCTTTGTGCTCTTGGAACAAGCTGACAAGCTGCCTGCCGAATTGGCCGAATTTGTGGGCCGTCTGAAACAAATACTGCCGCAAGACAACCTTTACTGCGGCTCGCCTTGGCTAGCACAGGCGCTCACGCGCGACAGCGACAAAATGCGCCTCTTTGAGCTGCACCCTGCCGATTTTGTCCATTTACAAAACAATATGCGCGAAGTTCGCCCTGCGCGTAAAGTGCAGGTCAGCCAAGCGGACGGTTATCAAGGTTTGATTTCACTTCTGCCTCCTCCGCCGCGCCGCGCCGCCGTCTTGATTGATCCGCCCTACGAAGAAAAACAAGACTACCGCCGTGTCGTCCAAGTCTTGAAAGATGCTTTAAAACGCTTTGAAACCGGCTGCTACATGGTTTGGTATCCCTGCTTGAGCCGCGAAGAAAGCCGCAAACTTCCGGACGAACTCAAAAAAATCGCTCCCGACAATTATCTGCACGCCGAGCTTCATGTCCATACGCCGCGCAGCGACGGCTTCGGTATGCACGGCAGCGGCATGTTCGTCATCAACCCGCCCTATATGCTTGCCGAACAGTTGCAAAACAATCTGCCCGAACTTGCCAAAATTTTGGCGCAAGATGTCGGCGCGCATTATGTATTGGAAAGCAAAACGAAATAAACACTGCCGTCTGAACGTATACCCAAACGCTTTGATTTTGCCGCCATACCTGTTCAGACGGCCTTAACCCTTTATACTTAAGCCTTTTTCCACTACAATTCACAACATAACAATTAACGGCCGTCCACTCATGAATATACGCACACCCCTAGCCTGCACACTCCTGCTCTGCGCGTGCAGCGAATCAGCAAAAAACGAATTTAAAGAAGAATTTACCCAAAGTTTCCGCACCGAATTTGTCCGCTCGGCAACCGAAGCCTGCGTAGAAAAAGCCTCCGGAAAAAGCCCGTTTGATTCCGCGACCACTGAAAAAATCTGCCGCTGCATCGGCGAAAAAACAGTCGACCAAATCAATCCTGAAGAAGCGGCCTCGCTTTTGGGCGGCAGCGACTCCATGAGCGACGAGCTGAAAAAACGCATCAAAGACACCAGCATCGCCTGCACTAAAGAAGTTTTAGGCATGGCCGACAGCAAAACCAAATGAATACGCCGTTTTCAGACGGCCTGAAATTGAAAAATACCCGATTCAAACTTAGGAAAAGAGTGAAACCATGAAGACACTGAACCAATTCTTAGCCCAACACCTGCCCGAACACAAACTGCCGCAAGAGCTGGCCAGCGTACTGGAATCCGTAGCCGCCGCCTGTTTGGACATCAACGCCAAAGTCCGCCTCGGCGCGCTTTCCGGCGTTTTGGGCATGGCAGGTACCGGCAATATCCAAGGCGAAGACCAAAAGAAACTTGACGTCATCGCCAACAACATCATGATTGATGTTTTAAAAGCCAATACCAACATCGCCGGTCTTGCCAGCGAAGAAGAAGACACCTATGTCGCCACGCACGAAAACGGCGGCTATTTGGTATTGTTTGACCCGTTGGACGGCTCTTCCAATATCGACGTCAACATCTCCGTCGGCACCATTTTCTCCATTTTGGCGAAACCAGAAGGCGCATTGACTACCGAATCCTTCCTGCAAAAAGGCCGCGACCAAGTGGCCGCAGGTTATGTTTTATACGGTCCGCAAACCCAACTGGTACTGACTGTCGGTCATGGCGTGTTCGTCTTCACTCTGGATGATGCCAACCAATTCCTGCTGACCAAAGAAAATCCGCGCGTTCCGGAATCCACTAAAGAATTCGCCATCAATATGTCCAACCAAAGACATTGGTTCGCTCCTGTTCAACAATACATTGACGAATTGCTGGCAGGCGAAACCGGCGTACGCGGCAAAAACTACAATATGCGCTGGGTAGCCAGCATGGTTGCCGAAATCCACCGCATCCTGATGCGCGGCGGCGTATTCATGTATCCGCAAGACAAACGCGACCCATCCAAACCGGGCAAACTGCGCCTGATGTACGAAGCCAACCCGATGAGCCTGCTTATGGAACAGGCCGGCGGCGCATCAAACGACGCCATCGAAGCCATGCTCGACATCCAACCTACCGGTCTGCACCAACGTGTTGCCGTATTCATGGGCAGCCGCGAGGAAGTGGAATACGTTTATAATCTGCATCAAAAATAATCAAATGTATTGATTTCAAACCAAAAAATGCCGTCTGAAATATGATTTTCAGACGGCCTTTTGTTAAAAAATAAAAGAAACGAAAGATTAAAAGGACAGACTCAAATCTGTCCTTTACTGTTTTCCAGTATATATCTTGGATTACGCCGAACGAGTCAGCTCTTCCGCCACTTTTTGCACCATATCCGGCGTCAGCTTGTTCAAACAATCCGTATGCCCTAACGGACATTCGCGTTTAAAACATGGCGAGCAATCCAAATTCAAGCTGACGATTTTTGCCTTTTGGCTTAGAGGCGGCGTATGGTCAGGGCTGGATGAGCCGTAAACCGCAACCAATTTCCGATCAAGCGCGGCCGCTAGGTGCATCAGACCGCTGTCATTGCACACGACCGTATCGGCGCAAGACAACAAATCAATGGCTTCAGAAAGATTGGTTTTACCGCAAAGATTGGTACACAGGCCGTCTGAAAGTCGGTTGATTTCATCTGCAATATCAAAATCTTTTTGCGAACCGAACAGCCAAACCTGCCAGCCCTCGGCCAAATATCGGCGGCCGAGTTCGGCAAAATGACGCGCAGGCCAACGCTTGGCCGGGCCATATTCCGCACCGGGACAAAATGCCAAAATCGGTTTATCCGTCGCCAAACCATGTTTTGACAAAGCGGCTTGACGGCTTTCAGGATCAATCGTGAAACACGGATTATCGGAATGCCCGTTAAAATCCGCTGGGGTCGGATGCGCCAGCGCAGTATAGCGGTCAACCATCAGAGGCAACGCGGCCTTATCCAACTTGCGGATATCGTTCAGTAAAAAATAGCGCGACTCGCCGACGTAGCCCGTACGCTGTTTAATGCCTGTAGCCAAGGCAATAATGGCGGATTTGAGTGAACCGGGCAAAACAATCACTTGATCATAGCCTTCTTTTCCCAATTCACGTCCGATACGCCAGCGTTTTTTCAATTCCAACGCGCCATGTCCAAACGGATTTTCCATCACACGGTTGATCTCAGGCATACGCTCAAATACGGCCATCGACCATTTGGGCGCAAAGGCATCAATGGTACAGCCGGGATGCAGCTCATGCAAACGGTGATAAAGCGGTTGGGTCATGACGCAGTCACCAATCCAGCTTGGGGTAATAATCAGGATTTTTTTGGACATAATGGAATGTGTTTTTAATTTTGGCTTATTGTAATACGATTTTTAAAAGGCCGTCTTAAACTTGGTTTAATCGCTCAGTTCAAAACGTACTAGTTGATACATGTCATTTCAACAGATGCACTCTGGTTTGAGTGCGTGAAGCGTTTGTCTCCCCAATTATTCTGCAAATACCACGCCCCAAATACTAAGCATAACAGCGGCAAGCAATATTTGCTTCATTTTTAAAACCTTATAAAAACAGAAAGGCCGTCTGAAATATTTTCAGACGACCTTTTTATACTCGTTTAACGATGGTAGTTAGGCGCTTCTTTAGTGATTTGTACGTCGTGAACGTGGGATTCGCTCATACCGGCAGAAGTGATTTCCACAAATTCTGCTTTCTCGTGCATTTCAGCAATATTGGCGCAACCCAAGTAACCCATGCTGGAGCGCAGGCCGCCGGTCAGCTGGTGGATGATGTTCACGATCGGACCTTTGTAAGGAACGCGGCCTTCGATGCCTTCAGGAACATATTTGTCTGTACTGTCGGTTTTGTCTTGGAAGTAGCGGTCGGCAGAGCCTTGGCTCATCGCACCCAACGAACCCATGCCGCGGTAAGACTTGTAAGAGCGGCCTTGGTAGAGTTCGATTTCGCCCGGTGCTTCTTCCGTACCGGCAAACATACCGCCGAGCATGACGCTATATGCACCTGCTGCCAGAGCTTTGGCAATATCGCCGGAGAAGCGGATACCGCCGTCGGCAATCAGGGGAACGCCTGTACCTTTCAGGGCTTCGGAAACATTGTGAATCGCAGTCAGTTGAGGCACGCCTACGCCTGCTACGATACGGGTCGTACAAATCGAGCCAGGGCCGATACCGACTTTAACGGCATCCGCACCGGCAGCCACCAAATCCAAAGCGGCTTTAGCAGTAGCGATGTTACCGCCGATGACTTGGATGTGCGGATAGGTTTCTTTTACCCAGCGCACGCGATCGATAACGCCTTGGCTATGACCGTGGGCAGTATCGACCACAATCACGTCCACACCTGCTTCCACCAATGCTTTGACGCGCTCTTCGGTATCGCCGCCGGTACCCACCGCGGCACCGACACGCAGGCGGCCTTCGGCATCTTTGTTGGCATTAGGGAATTCGGTTGTTTTCAGAATATCTTTAACTGTAATCAGACCTTTGAGTTCGTCTTGGTCGTTCAACACCAAAACGCGCTCAACTTTGTGCGCATGCATGATTTCGCGGGCTTCATCGATGCTGGTACCTTCAGGAACGGTAACCAAACGGTCGCGAGGGGTCATGATGGCAGAAACAGGCAGATCGACACGGTTTTCAAAACGCAGGTCGCGGTTGGTCACGATACCGACCACTTTGCCGTTTTCCACAACAGGCAGACCGGACATTTTGCGTTTGCGTTGTGCGCGCATTTCCAAGACTTCGCGGATCAATGCGGTCGGCGCAACGGTAACGGGATCTTTCACCACGCCGCTCTCATGGCGCTTCACTTTGGAAACGGCACGCGCTTGCAACTCCGGCGTCATGTTTTTATGGATAATACCAATGCCGCCTTCTTGAGCCATAGAGATGGCCAGACGCGCTTCGGTAACGGTATCCATTGCAGCAGAAAGTAGAGGGAGGTTGAGCGTGATATCGCGGGTGAGTTTGGTTTGAAGTTTGACATCTCGAGGCAGCACGTTTGAGTGCGCTGGAACCAACAAAACGTCGTCGAAAGTATAGGCTTTTTCTACAATACGCATGATGCTCGGTCTTTCAGTTTGTGCAAGATGCACGGCATTATATCACACCGGCTTGATGCTAACATTGGCAATACATGTTTTAACGTTATTTTTTTACATGATTTGATCCGCAGTACAAAAATATGCCAACGCATTGCAGTTTCAAGTAAAATAGGTCGAATGAGAACATCATTTACATAAGGGAAATCCATGAAATCTTCCGCACTCAAAACCTGTCTGACAGCAGCCCTTCTCTCTTCCGCCGCCCTGACCGGCGCGGCCGAGGTTTACACTTGGAAAGGCACGTCGGGCAACAGCTATTCCGATACGCCAAACCGCCTGCAACCGAAGCGTTCCGGGGTAGTCAACATCCGCACGCACAACGTCAAACCTGCCGTTGCACCTGCTGTTGCAGCATCTGAGCCGGTTGCCGAGCAGCCCAACGAACAGGTTGCGGAACAAAACAAACAAATCGAAGAGCGCAATAAAAAAATCGAAGAGCAAAACCGCCAAAACAAGCTGGAAAACTGCAAAATCGCCAAAATCAACCGCCAAGTCGCCGAAAGCGCACGCTTGGCCAATCGCGACAGCCTGATTAAGCAATACCAAAACGACGTCAATAAATACTGCAATTAAGCTCTCAAATAACAATATCAAAAAGGCCGTCTGAAATTTAATTTCAGACGGCCTTTATTTTTCAGCCTATCAATAATATATCTGAACCAACAACAAGCCGATGGCTAAGCTGAATGCCATGCTCAACAGGCCTGGAATCATGAAACTGTGGTTGAAGATAAATTTGCCGATTTTGGTCGAGCCGGTTGTATCGAAGTCGATAGCGGCAATAATCGGACCGTAGTTCGGAATGAAGAAATAGCCGTTTACCGCAACAAATGTACCGATGATGATGGGCGCAGGAATCCCCAGTTTGATGGCGATTGGAAACAGCGTCGCCACTGTCGCGCCTTGGCTGTTGACCAATACCGACAAGACAAACAGGGCAAAGGCAAAGGTCCATGGTGCAGATTCAACCAAATGGCTGACGGTCGATTCCACTTCTGTTAAGTGGCCGTTCATCAAGGTATCGCCCAACCAAGCCACGCCAAATACCGCAATCACGGCACGCATACCGGCATGGAATACCGAACCTCGGGTAATCGCATCGCCATTGGGTTTACACGCCAAGATAATCAGTGCAGAAGCAGACAACATCACGATTTCAATCGTATGCGCCATGCCCATAGGCTTGATCGCGCCATCGTGTTCAAAAGCCGGACGCAACTCAGGCAGCGCACCCATCACGACCACCAGCAATGCCGCAGTCAAGAAAATACCGACCGACAATTTGGCTTTCGGCGAAATGGCAACATCAGTTTGTTGTTCCTCCACATCGATGTATTCTTTCACATAGTTCGGGTCTTTCAGCAAAGCCTGATAATGCGGATCGTCTTTCAATTCTTTGCCCAGTTTGTTTACAAACACGCAAGCCAAACCGATACCCAAAATCGTGGACGGAATGGTTACTTTCAACACGTCCGCCATCGTGATGTGCTGCGGCTCAAGCATGGTGACGCAGGCAACAACCGCGGCGGCAATCGGGCTGGCGACAATCGCAAATTGGGAAGCGATAACCGCCATCGTCAGCGGACGGGAAGGACGGATGCCATTGCGACGGCTGACTTCGGCAATCACGGGCAAGACCGAGTAAGCCACATGGCCCGTACCTGCCAAGACGGTAAAGGTGTAAGTTACCGCCGGCGCAATAAAGGTGATGTATTTCGGATTGCGGTGCAACACGCGCGTGGCAATCTTAATCATATAGTCCAAACCGCCGCTGGCCTGCATTGCCGCCGCGGCAGACACTACCGCCATAATCATCAGCATCACATCAATCGGCGGGCTGGTCGGCTGCAGATGGAAACCAAAAGACAATACGGCCAAGCCGATACCGCCGAGCACGCCCAAACCAATACCGCCAACCTGCGCGCCAATCAGGATACACAGCAGTACAACGGCAAACTGGATAAAAAACATAGTTGACATAACAACTCCCAAAATCCGGCCTTCGCCGAAATAAAATTACAAACGGTTGGATTATAGAGTAAACCCTCTTCCCTAACCATACTTTACCTAATTATACATACTGATCTATATCAAATAAATAATATTCTCATTTAACCAATAGACTGAGACCTTTGCAAAATTCCCCAAAATCCCCTAAATTCCCACCAAGACATTTAGGGGATTTCTCATGAGCACCTTCTTCCAGCAAACCGCACAAGCCATGATTGCCAAACACATCGACCGTTTCCCACTATTGAAGTTGGATCAGCTGATTGATTGGAAACCGATCGAACAATACCTGAATCGTCAAAGAACCCGTTACCTTCGAGACCACCGCGGCCGTCCCGCCTATCCCCTG